>JBBSHP010000141.1:0-8583 GCA_038232555.1 Bryobacterales bacterium | reverse complement strand
GGGCCGCAGCACCAGCAACCAGCGCCAGGCCTGGACTACGTAGACCAGGATGTCGCAGAACATCCCGACCAGTACCCAGCGCCAATCCAGATTGGCGATTTCGTTCCGCAGCCGGCCGAGACTCGCGCCATGCAGAGTCCAGGCCAGGCAGATGAGAGAGATGACGTTTGTAGCGACAAAGAAGATGCGTCTCCGAAGCCTCTTCCCTCGCTCGGGAGATAACGTGCCGTTCAAGATCTATGATACCGATGCAGCCGGCGCATGCCGAAATGCTAAAACAGCGTTCAGGCCGCCGAATGCGAATGAATTGGAAAGCGCGTATTCTACTGCGGCGCGCCTTGCCGTGTTTGGAATGACATCCAGATCGCAGGCCGGATCTCGCTCATTGAAGTTAGCCGTGGGCGGTAGAATTCCGGAGTGCAGAGCCAAAGCTGTGGCAGCCGCTTCCAGTGCTCCGGCTGCACCCAAGGCATGACCATGCATCGATTTGGTCGAGCTGACCGCCAGCCGGTCCGCGTGGGATGCGAACACCTGGCGGATGGCGGCGGTCTCAGTGGAATCGTTGGCTTGCGTAGCAGTCCCGTGGGCATTGATGTAGCCGATCTGTTCGGGCGAGATGCCGGCCTCCGACAAAGCGGAACGCATAGCCCGGGCGGCCCCCTGGGGCGAAGGCTGTGTAATGTGGTGAGCGTCCGAGGACATTCCGAAACCCACAATCTCCGCGTAGATATTTGCGCCGCGGGCCCGCGCGGCGTCCAGTGGTTCCAGCACGAGCATGGCTCCGCCTTCCCCGAGGATCAGTCCCCGGCGGTCCTTCGAGAACGGCCGGCAGGTGTCGGGCGAGACCACGCGCATGGCTTCCCAGGCTTTCAGGAAGCCCAGGCTAAAGACCGCTTCGCTGCCGCCGGAGATGGCCATATCGACCTGGCCGTTGCGCACCATCCAGAAGGCTTGCCCGATCGCGTGATTCGAGGAGGAGCATGCGGTAGAAACTGTGTAGGTGGGTCCTACCACGCCGAACTCCACCGAGATTCGACTGGCCGCCGCATTCGCCATAATGCGCGGAATCGAAAACGGATTCACGCGGGGACTGTTGTTGCGATAGAGGGCGATGAAGCCTTCGTCTTCCGTGAGCTGCCCGCCCACACAGGAGCCCGTGACAATCGCGGTGCTCTCGCGCAGCCCGGGAGTCCATTGGACGCCCGCGTCGTTCAGCGCCTCGCGAGCCGCGATCACGCCGAATTGTGCGAACCGGTCCAGCAGCGCCGCTTCCTTCTCATCGAAGTGAGCGGCCTGATCGTAATTCTGTACTTCAGCGCCACTGCCAAAGCGCAGCAGCTTGGGATCCACTCCCTGCAGCGGTCGGATGCCCGGCCGGCCTTCCGACAGTGCGGCCCGGAAATCGGCGCAATTATGCCCCAGCGCGGAGATGATGCCGAGACCCGAGATCACCACTCGCCGGGATGGCATGGATCAGGCCAGCAGCCCGGTCACACCTTCCACCATTTCCCGGACGGTCTTGATGTTCCGGGCAGCGTCGTCCGGAATGGAAATGTTGAACTCGTTCTCCAGGGCGAACAGGATGTTGATGCCGTCCAGCGAATCGATCTTCAACTCTTCAAAGGTGCTGTCGATCGAAATGGTTTCCGGCGCAATATGCTGAGTGGCTGCCATTACGGAGATCACGCGCTGCGCGATGTCGTCGGACATAAAATATCGGTCACCCTCTCGAAATGGAATCCTCGATCGATCAGGACGGGTAAGAGCCTTCGTAGAGCTCCCAGCGTCGCAGAAATATCCGGCTTTGCTGTCAACTGGCGGCCATCGTGAAGACACAGAATCGCTCCATTTTTCGCCGCCCGTACCAGACGCGCCGCAACGGCTTGTTCCGGCCACTTCCAGTCTACGCCTATGGCCGTCCACATCACCCCGAGCAATCGCAGGCGTGCCTGCGCCTCTCTCAATCCGAACCATCGCACCCCGAAGGGAGCACGAAACAAATGAGGATGAATGCCGGTCGCGTGTTGGATGGAGTGCTGAGCCTGTTCGAGTTCGCGGTAGATAAAGCGAGCCGGTTTGAAATCCAGACGGGGATGCGAATCGGTGTGGTTCCCAATCTCATGACCGGCGGAAAGTACCTCGCGCGAGACCTGCGGCAGCCGCCGGACATTCGCGCCGCATTGGAAGAAAGTGGACGGGGCCCGGTACTTGGTCAGGATTTCCAAAATCGCGGGAGTCGATTCACTGGGTCCGTCATCCCAGGTCAGCGCGATCGCGCGGCGGTCCCGGGCCCCGCGGTACACGGAGGGCCCCATGAGACTTGCCGACCGGCCGCGCACCGCATAAGCCAGGATCGCCGCGGCGGACATCAACGATCCGGCGGCGAGCAAACCGGCGCTAACCGGCTTGCGAGGGAGACCCGCTTCCATGCCACTCCTGACTATGGTCCCCGGTAACCGAGCGCGTGCTGGGCGGCGAATCGATTTTGAAATACGACCAGGGACCGGGTATCCAGGGATACCGCTCGAACACGGACTCATCGATTTCAACCCCGAGGCCGGGACCCTTGGGCACAATCAGATCGCCGTGGTCGATCTCGAGAGGATCGCGGAGCACTTCGGCCGCGAGTGGAAAGGGGTACATGCCGGCGCGCGAGGGCGTCGAATAGCACGGGAACTCCAGCCATTCCACGACGCTCTCGGGCCAGCACACGCCCAGGTGTGCGGCGGCAATCACTTCGAGGGCAGTGCCCCAACTGTGAAACGCGAACTTGAGGCCGGATCTCCCTACCGCGCCAAACACACGGCGCGCGGTAGGGTAGCCGCCCTGGCAGACCACATCCATCTGAACGTAATTCACGCTCTCCGTGAGGATCAAGTCCATGTAGCGCTCTTCCGTTGGTTCATGTTCACCACTCGCCAGCGGGACGTAATCCAGCTCTTTCAGTCGCCGGTACGCTTCATGATTGTCCGGAGGCATGGGCTCTTCCAGCCAAGCGATGTTGTACTCGGCCAGTTGCTGTGCGAGGCGTTCGATGGTTTTCGCCGAATAGTTCCGATCGCCCATGCGCCACCAGGTGTGCGCATCCACCATCAGGTCGAAGTCCGGTCCCACGGCTTGGCGCATCTGACGTACGGTTTCCAGATCCTGCTCGGGACCCATGCCCGGCCTCATTTTGTAGGCGCGGAAGCCGAGTTGCGAAATCGCGTGGGCCTCCTCGGCGTATTTCTCGGGAGGCATGTACATGCCGGCGCTGCCATACAGGCGGATATGATCCCGGACGCGGCCACCGATCAACTCCGATACGGGCAAACCTTTTTCTTTGCCGAGGAGATCGTAGAGTGCAATCTCAACCGAGCAGTAATACCGCATCAGCTCCGGATCTTGTCCCGGCCCTTCCAGGAAGTGGACCCGCAAAGCATCGGGATCGGCGAGAGTGCGGCCTTCTAGAAACGGGGCAATCACGGACTCGATGGCGCGATAGGCTTTCTCGCTGGCTTCGCCCGGGCCGTAGCCGAGCAAGCCATTATCGGCCTGGATCCGGACCAGCATGGCGTCGCGTTTCAAGACCGTCCGTTCCCCACCGTAGTAGGTGAGCTTCAGTGGCTCCGCTAGTGGATACGAAAGCAGGCGAGGCTGGACATTTTCAATCTTCACGCTTTTCAGAGTATCAGTCGCCACCAAGCGTGAATTAACGCTTAATCTGCGGCCACTTCAACTGGGAAGACGGGGCGGGCTGAAAGGGGGGGCGGGGTTTCCGGCGGGCCATTTTCGCATCGGCGATGGCGCTTCTCGCCGATGCAAAAGCCGACAGATCCTGGCTGGTCACGGAGTAAGCTGAGAACGGAATCGCTTCTTCACTGGTTCGGGCCAGCGCGGCGGTCAGGATCTCGAGGCAGAGCGCAGGACCGTCCTGAACGGGGATTTTATAGCGGGTCAAGAGAGCCATGTCGGCGTTCAAGGCGAACTCGAAGATTTTGGCTAACTTGGTGGGGCGTTCTCTAGGAAGAACGCCCTGGAATCGGAAGCACCGAATATTGGCTTGCTGGGTGAAGCCCATGTAAAGGAACTGCATTTGTAGGCCGCACCTTCAGGCGGCGAATTAAGCCGGGCTTACTTGTTCGGCCTGCAGACCTTTCGGCCCACGTTTTACTACGAAAGACACCCGAGCCCCTTCTTCCAACGTGCGATAACCGCTCGCCTCGATGGCCGAAAAGTGAACGAACACGTCCTCACCGTTCTCACGCGCAATGAAACCAAATCCCTTGCTCGCATTAAACCACTTCACAGTACCTGTTTCTTTCATGTTTATCTCCTTAATGATTGAAGCCCTAATGACTCGATTGACAAGTGAGGTTCAGCGAGGTGGTGAAACCGTTTCCGAATGCCCGTAGTCCAACGATGTCCATCTAAAGCTACACAAGCATAGCACGACACCCTGGACCAATACAAATCGACCTTTACAGCTTCAACACCCGTCAAGACCTCGATGGAACGCCTTGCAGTGTTCTGCTATGCTCGAAGTGCGTCCGGTTTTGACTCGGCAGAGTCTTCATCTGCTTATGGCAGGGTGGAATTCAGTCCAGCAAGCCGCTCAAATCAAAAAGGAGCACGATGAAGAATCTATTTGTTGGAAACCTGGATTTCTCGACTACCGAGAACGAGGTGCGGTCGTTGTTTGAGGGTTATGGAGCGGTGGACCGGGTTAGCATCGTGACGGACCGCGATACGGGGCGGTCGAGAGGATTCGGATTCGTGGAAATGAGCGTAAATTCGGAGGCCGAGACTGCGATTTCAGAACTGGACGGACGTGAGTGGAGGGGCCGGGCTCTTAAGGTGAACGAAGCTTTGCCCAAAGGCGAAGGCGGCGGCGGTGGACGTGGCAAGCGTCCCGCTGGCGGTCACGCACGGCAGCGCCGAGAGCCACGCTGGTAGGCTTTCCAGCTTCCCTTCCGAGGTGAAAATCAATTTACTTATGCGCGCTATGCGCGCTTTTATCCTGGAGTGTGTTTTATGGCAGGACGTGGCAGAACAAGTTCTCAAAAAAGGCGAAAAGAGCAGAACCGTTTAGAGAAGCGCCAAACCAAGGCCGAGCGGAAGGCAACTTCCAAAACTGACAAAGGACCAGAAGAGGACGACCTCGTCGTTCTACAGGGTCCTATTCCGATCGAGTACGATCCTAACTTGGATCGTGGGCTCACTCCAGATCTGGTTCCAGACGTGGAAGAACCGGAGCACGCACCCCACACCTGAGAAACTATTCGGGCTGCGCCTGAGCATCGGCGGCAGCCGGAGAGCCAAATTGGAAGCGGGCCGGAACAACATAGGCGGAAACCAGGCTCTCATCTCCCAGGCTGTCGATTGCTTTGACACCGATGACGCAGTCGTCAATGGGGAAGTCTCTCAAAATGTACTCGTTGACGTTCCCCACGTAAAGTTCTTTTTCCCAGAAGGGAGCCGTGGTGGCGCGAATCACTATCACGAACCCCGCTAGGTCCGGACCGGCCTTTTCCTTCGGTAGGGACCAGCGCAGTTGGGCATCATAACCGCTTACCCCGCGCGACAGAGTGGGCGAACTGCGGCCTTTGGCGGGTCCGGTGGTGGCGATGCGCGTTACCACAGGAGCCGCGGGCGCTAAGGCCAAACTGGCGAGCACTGCGCCATTCACCCGCGTAACGCGTGCCGTATAGTCCGGCGAGGCATTTGCGAAGGTATCGGTCGCTTTGTGCTGCTTGCCATAGTCCTCTTCTGGAGTGGTAAAGCGCACCGCTGCGAAACCCGCGGCTTCAAACGAGGAGTGGTCGCCCCCACGGCCGAAACCATCCGGCCGAAAAATGGTGTTTACCTGCATGCCGGGCACATAACGCTCGCCTATTTCGCGCACATAGCGGGCCAGTTGGCGGGACGGTGAGTCTGCCGGGTCGTTTGAAAACACGCTGAGCACGCGATTCGAGATTCGACCGCTGCCGGTGGCCTCGCTGCCGATGATGTCGTTATTGAGAACAGCCTCAATCTGCGGCTTCTCTTTCCTGGCGCGTTCCGCATACGCGTGCGATCCTACCAAGCCATACTCTTCGGCATCGAAGGCGATAAATATAACCGTGTTGTTCCATTCGTATTGGCTCATCACGCGCGCCAGTTCCAGCACTGCTGCCGTCCCGCTGCCATCATCGTTAACACCCGGGGCCAGCGCCTGCACTGTTGCTGCATGGTCCTCCTCGCCGGGCGTGTTCGCATCACCGCCGGCCGGCTTGGGCTTAGCGATTCGATTTAGCGAATCGTAGTGGCCGGAAACGATGACCACCCTATCCGGGTTCACCTTGCCCTTTAAAACCGCGACGATATTGACCACTTCGACGTCGCGCCAGATCCTGCCGCTTTTCTTGATCTCATTGCGATCGAAGCGAACCTCCAGACGCGGACTGTAACCGCGGAATTGTTCGGCAATCCAGTTCCGCGCCGCTCCGATGCCGCGCGTGGGGTGATCGGTTTCGGAAAACGTGTTCCTGGTTCCGAAACCCTCCAGCCGTTTCATGCTGGAAGCAATTCGCTCCTCTGAAATGCTTTCCACCACGCGCGCGACCGCTGGGTTGATGGACTTCATACGGATGGGCACCGGTTGGCTCAAGGAGACGCTTGCCAGTGCAACAATGACGCCGGACACCCTCACAGAGAACATGCGCCAAAGTTTAGCAAATCGGCCCGTGGGGATTCTTGCTGTTATGGGGAGGGGTTAGTGTTGCTGTTAAGGAGGATCACTGCGGTACAACACAGCCGTACCGGACGCCAGAGTGTTCGATTGACCGAAGGTGGTGGTGATCCAATGCACTTCCATCGATTCGTCCGAAAGGCGTTTGATGCGCAGCTCGCCTTTTGCGCCATTATTTCCGGACCACGGCAGGACCGAAACGGTCTCGCCTTGCCGGCCTTCGAATTGGAAGTTGATCTCCGATGATATAGCCCGATCGCTGACGCGGTACTTGCCATGATATTGCCCTCGCAGCACGCCAGCGCGGTTATTGATTCGGAGTTCGATGTACTCCGGCGGATACAAGCTCGTCTTCCCGTCGTCCGGCCTGGGCACATAGAGCCACTTACCGGACACAGACGCAGGCTGCGCTTTTACGGCGACCGGGTGAGCAGGCGCATCCACATTCCGTAGAGCCTCGGAATTCCGTAGAGCCTCGGAATTCCGTGCAGCCTCAGGCAAAGCAGCTATCGCGGCCGCCGCCGTTAGCTCGGAACTCGGAGGCTTGGCCGGCGATGAGACGGGGGGCACCCCGGGATGGTTTTCGTTCTGTCCGGCTCTTAAGACAACTGCCGATCGTACCTGACCGGCATTCGGTTCGCGGGTGGCGTGGTCCCAACGGTCAAGACGCTGCTCTCGTGCCGATCCCTCGGAGTGTGCGTTCCCCGCCGGCGCTGCGGCTGCGGCAACTTGCGCCGACTGCTGCGGGAGCTTCAATGGCGGGGGCGTATGGCCCGAGGCGGTGTTCGCTGACGCGGTGGAAGGAATGGGCTGACGAGCGATTTCTCGCGAGGGTTCCTCGGGCGCTGGCGCGCGCATCCAGACGATCCCGCTTCCCAGCGCGATCATGCCGATTAACATCCAAATCGCCACACCCGGTTTGATCTTCAACCGCAGCCGGACTCCACTGATATCCGAAAGCGACACCTCGTGACGCCTCAGTTGCGGCGGCGGTCCATGCTGCCGTAGGGCCGGCAAATACTGGTGCAAACTGAGGTCGTAGATACGGCGTTGCTCCGGATCGGTAAGAACTTGAAACAGGTGGTTGAGCCGGCGCAATTGCAACTCTGACAAGCGGCGCAGGTTTTCATCCTGCTGCTGATCGGGATGCAACACGCGTACGAGGGATTTATAGGCCTGCCGGATTTCAGCGGTGGTCGCGGAGGGCGACACTCCCAGTTCCTCGTAATGATTCATTCTTCGAGCCGAGGATAGCACAGCGGTTAAGGGGCGACAGCTCCCTCTCTGGATCGCCCCGCTTCCAAGCCCGCCAGGAGAACCACCGTCCATAAAAAGATGGAGGGTGTCTGCAATGAGAAGTCCACCAGACTATGCAGGAATACGAAAAAAACACCGAGACCCCACGGCATCTTTGAGCCCAAGTACAAAGCCCGGCCGGCCATCAGGGCCAGCAGGCAGGCAAAAACAATGCCTCCCTCCCCGGCCCATTGCAGCCAGTCGCTGTGCGCTGCGTTCACCAGCGTCCCCAGATCGAACAAGGCGTAGCGGGGATAGGCCGTCACCCACGTGCCCAGGCCTACGCCCAACCAGGGATGGTCGCGTATCATCGCCATACCGCCCCACCAGATTTCTCTGCGTCCATAGAACGGGTCCTTAGCTTGGAAACGCTGCAGCAGTGCGTCCCAACCAACCACGGCAGTGAAGATGACGAACAATAAGCCAATCCTCAGAGAGATCCAGCTACGGGGGTCTCGGTTCGTCGCTACTCTTCGGCCCAGGGCTGGGATCAGAACCGCAGCGATTTCCAAATTGACCAGGACCGACCCCGCCCGTGATGCGCCTGCAATGACACTGGCGTACATAATGGCAGCCAT
>JBBSHP010000140.1:0-8599 GCA_038232555.1 Bryobacterales bacterium | reverse complement strand
TCATATTTACCAGAAGATCAGGTTCAATATCGTCAAGGCGATTGCCACCACGACGGCCAGTGGCCCGGGGCGTTTGTACCACGGTACGCCGTACTCGTGCGGGACATCGGTGAGGCCGTAGACCAGATTGCGCAATTGCGATTCTGGTTTAGCGTCGGTCGCCACACTCACCAGTGCTGTAATTACGAAGCAACTCGAGAACGCAAAGATCGCGATCCAGAAGTTCTGTGCCATGGTAGAGGGAAACGTATGCAAAGGCGCAATCCAGCCGCCCTTGCCCTCCGCCACCGTCAAACCATGGGTCAATGCCGCAATTCCCGTACCGGTCAGCAGGCCTGAAAATGCGCCGTGTCCAGTAGCCCTCTTCCAAAACATCCCTAACAGAAATGTTGCGAACAGCGGCGCGTTCACAAAACCGAACACAAGCTGCAGGAAATCCATTATGTTATTGAAGCGCGATGCCAGGTAGGCCGTTCCCAGGGACAAACTGACGCCAACCACGGTAGTGGCGCGGCCCACCCAGAGGTAATGGCTATCGGGAGCCTTGGGGCGAAGGTAGCCCTGATACAGATCGTAAGTGAACACCGTATTAAACGCGGTCACATTCCCCGCCATGCCCGACATGAACGACGCCATCAGCGCTGTCAGGCCCACTCCCAGCATGCCTGATGGATAGAATTGGGCCATCAGCGTGGTCAGCACCTGGTCGTAGTCTGGTCCGCCGCTTTCCTTCGAGGGGATCGTATAGCCGAGCGCCATTTTCGAAAGCGCCAGAGCGGCAATGCCCGGCAGGATCACCACAAACGGCATCAGCATCTTTGGGAATGCGGCGATTAACGGGGTGCGCCGGGCCGCGGACATCGATTCGGCTGCCATGGCCCTCTGAACTACCAGGAAATCCGTGCACCAGTATCCGAACGACAGAACGAATCCAAGTCCGGCGATCAATCCAAACGCTTCGACGCCCAAAGGATTACTGGCCGCGGTGCCCGCGTAGGACCAGGTATGAGTCAAATTGGGGGGTAGTCTGGATTGCACGCCGCTCCAGCCACCGGCCCTCATCGTAGCCATAATCGCCAGGGGAGCAAAGCCCAACACGATTAGAAAGAATTGAAGAACCTCATTATAGATAGCGCTCGTCAACCCGCCCAGGAATGTGTATACCAGCACGATAGCCGCAGAGAGCAGCACGGATTCGGTAAAATTCCAGCCCAACACCAGCCGGAACAGCAGCCCTAGTGCGTACATGGAAATCCCGGACGAGAACAGCGTCATCACCGCAAAGGTGATGGCGTTCAAGGCGCGGGTCTTCTCGTCAAAGCGAAGTTTGAGATATTCCGGAACGCTGCGGGCGCGGCTGCCGTAATAGAACGGCATCATAAACACACCCACGAATAACATCGCGGGCACCGCTCCGATCCAGTAAAAGTGCGCCGTCATGATGCCGTACTTGGCGCCCGACGCACACATGCCGATTACTTCCTGGGCTCCCAGATTGGCAGCGATAAAGGCTAAACTGGTGATCCAGACCGGCACTGATCGGCCACCGGTGAGGAAATCCTCGCTGGTGGAGACCCTCCGTTTGACAAGCCAGCCGATCCCAAGAACGAATGCGAAATACAGCGACAGAATCAGGTAGTCGACGGGGGCTAGGACCAAACAGGCAAAGTTTAGCACAGCCCGCTAAGACAGCTGCATTCACATCAGCGTCTCACCGACGGCCATTCCGCTTGCTGATCTAGGGATGCGCAGGAAGCGTGAAGTGGAAGGTTGCGCCGTGCCCTGGATTGGACTCCGCCCACATTTGTCCGCCGTGGTTTTCGACGATCCGCTTGCACAGCGCCAGGCCGATGCCAGTGCCCGGAACCTCGGGACCGTGCAGGCGTTTGAAGACCCCGAAAATCCGATCGGCGTATTGCATGGAAAAACCAATGCCGTTGTCCCGCACCGCGATGTTCCAGAGAGATCCTTGGGCACTTGCCTCAATTTCTATTCGCGGCGCAACTCCCGGCGACCCGTATTTGATGGCGTTACTGATCAGGTTCTGAAAGAGCTGAATGCACTGTTCCCGATTACCGGCAAAGACCGGCAAGTCCGAATGGCTCACCGTAGCCTGGCTTTCATCGATGGCCGCCTGGCAGTTTGCGATGGCCTGCTGCACCACTTCGCACGCCGCCACCCTCTCAAATGGAACCTCCCTGTTGGCGATCGTACGGGAGTACGAGAGCAGATCGGCGATCAGCCTTCGCATCCGATCGGCGCTGTCTTGGACCACCTTCATAAACTCGGCAGCTTGCGCGTCGAGCATGCCATCGCAATGCCGGGCCAGCAGCTGCGTGTAGGTGGTCACCATGCGCAGGGGTTCCTGCAAGTCGTGGCTGGCGGCATACGCATACTGCTCGAGCGCCGCGTTGGAGAGTGCCAGCCGCTCCGTGCGTTGCCGGAGCTGGTCGGCGGCTTGCTTGCGCGCTGTGATATCGACATAGACGCTCACAATGCCGCTGACTTCACCCTCGCTGGAGCGCATCGGCGCCGTGGACACAAGCAGGTCGATGCTCGATCCATCCTTTCGGAGCCGGTGGATCTCACGACTCTCAAAACTCTGCCCTTGCAGGTCGCGGACCCGCATGGCCCGGTGTTCTTCCAGCTTCTCGGGTTGTACAAACGGCAGAGGCTTGCCCAGCACTTCGTCCGAGGTCCAGCCGAAGGTATTCGAAGCGGCGGGATTCCAGGTAGTGATCAGCCCGTCCGGGGTGATGACAATGATCGGAAGCGGCGAAAAATTTATGATCGCCTGCAGCATCTGGGTGGTCTGCTGCAATTGCGCTTCGGTGCGTTTTCGTTCCGTGATGTCGCGCGTGAAACACCGGGTATGTATGAAATCTTTCCCTTGCCAGCGAACATTCGAGCTAATCAGAACGTGCCGCAGCGAGCCATCTTTCGAGAGCAACCTGGCCTCGTAGTTTTGCAACGTCTCTCCCGATGACAGGCGGTGCAAGATATCGTTGATTACCTCCCGGTCGGCGTGGACGTCAGCAATGTCACGGCCCACATATTCTTCGTGGCTGTAACCCAGCAGAGCCAGCTCAGCCGAATTCGCCCATAGAATGCGGCCGTTCTTATCCACCCAGTGCAGGCCAACGGCTGCATTGTCGAGGAAATCGGAAAGGTCTTGCTCGCGCAGCCGAAGTCGTGCGACCTCCGCCTCCAGGATCGCGATCCGCTGATCTACATTCGTTTTGTCGACTTCGGGCCGATCCAGGTCTGACTCTCCTCGGGAAGGTCCCTCTTGTAGTTTAGTGGATATGTTTCATCGGGCCGCGGGTATAAACCCGCACGCGCACACGCTGGTTCCAAGAGGCTCGCCATACAGAACCAGGGGCGGACTGACCTGGATCTCCCACTCCCGCACGGACTCAACGGGGGAGGATACCGTCGAATTAAATGTTTGCGCGCCCTTGTTGTCGAGGTGATATTCCGCCAGAGTCTGCCCGGCCGAAGAGACGCGCAATATCTGATGCAGAGCTTCCGCTTGCTCGGGGACCTGCACCTGCATTCGAAACTCGCTGTCTCCCGCTGGTTGCCGCAAAGTAATCACGGCGCGCGGCTTGGTGAAGCGGCAGTCGTTCCTTAACATCTTCCAGCCCTCATTCAGCTGCCACAGCGGATTGTCCTTCCCGAAATCGACATACGATGTTTCGTGACCTTCCCCGGGGAAAGGAGTCGCATGCAAGCGGTGAGCGGCAGCGTCCCAGACGTAGAGGACAGTTCCTGGCCGCTGCAGCAAGCGCAGCCCTTCCGGCTGGCTGGTTGAGTAGACCGGCAATCCATGCTTGCCAAGGCTATACGTGAAGAGTCCCTCCTGACCCCAGATTGCAAAGTCTGGTGGCGTCCCTTCGAACACAACCGCTTCGGGAGCAGGATGTGAAGCCAGACTCTCTCGCACTTGCTGCACATACGGGAGGTGCTCATGCCGGTAGGCCAGTATGGGGCTGCGCTCGATCTTTAGCTGCTCGTAACTGGCCGGGATCCAAAAGACCAGGAACAGCATGGCCCACCAGGGTCTGATCTGTGCCACCCCCGCCACCGCGATCGAAAAGGCCAGTAGCGGAACGTAGAGATATGCGCCCGCTTGCCGGCCCGGAAAGGCAAGAATCGGGATCAGGAGCAGCCAGAAACCGAGCACCCCGAACGTCACCAGCCGTGTTCGCAAAAAAAGCAGACCGGCCGAGAGGATCAATCCGGAGAGGGGTGCATAAAACAGCTTGGACCCGTAATATGTGATCCCGGACCAAAGGGCTGCGGCATTCAAGTGCATGGAATAGCCGTTCTCGGGACCAGGCGGCAGCATCAAGGATTGCAGCCCGAAGGAAATCGATACCAGGAAGAACGGGACCAGCGGCATCCACCTCCGCTTTCCCGAAACTCTGTCCTGGCCGAATATCCATACATAAAGGAACAGAACCAGTGGCAGCATCAGCTCCATTTCTTTGCTCTTGAAAGCCAGCCATGCGCACAACAGGCTCAGGAAAAAGCGGCTTCGCTGAAATAACAAGAGGGATGCTATCAGCCAGAAACCGCACAGTACGTCGAACACGTACATCGGCTTCCAGTAAGCCGTTAGCGTGGCCATATGCAGGGTAAAGAATGCGCATCCCAGAGCCGCCGCCAATGGCCCTAATCCTAAGCGCCGGAGAAATGACCAGAGCATAAGCGCCGTAGCAAGGTGTATGAATTGCAGCGCCGCGATGTACGGCCAGAAGTGAAAACCCGCCGTGGGACTCAGGACCTTGTAGAAAAGTATTCCAAACGGGCGAAAGTTGGGGAGTAACGTCAGTGTAAAGATTTCTTTGAGCGTTGCCCACCACGGAAAAAACACGGCCAGCGTCAGGTTGGAAAAATCGTCATCGCTGAAGTAAGTCTGGAAAGCCGCCTTATTGAAAACAACAAAGACCGTCAGAATCGCAGTCAGAAGCAGCGCGTTCAGATAGCGCTGCGGAAGCCTCTTAAAGCGGTTGATGAAAAATTCTTGGGATGGGAAGCTCACAGGACCGCTGGTCAAACTGTTAGAGTACCCGACCAACGGACCCAGCAGTCGAGATTAGAACTTCAGCTTCAGTGCAAACTGGATGATGCGGGCGTCGGAGGCGTTAACAATCTGGCCGAATCCGGCCCCGATCGTCACGCCGGGCACGCCGAAGTTCGTGTGGTTGACCGCGTTGAAAAACTCGGCCCGAAACTGGGCGGACAGGCGTTCCCAAATGGCAATGTTCTTAGACAGATTGAAGTCCAGATTGACCAGGCCTGGCCCTCGCAGGATGCCCACGCCGGAGTTCCCAAAAATCTGATTCGGAAAGAAGCCGGTCCCACCGGGCGTCGTACCCAGGGCTACGAAGGCGCTGGTATCAAAGTAACGATCCACCGATCGTTGATCGGAGGGGAGGCTTCCGTTGGCAATCCGGTTCGGCCGGCTGCGGCGTTCTCCGCCGATATTCACCGCTTGCGATTGATTGACCGTCAAAGCGAGTCCAGTCTGTGCAGTGAATATGGGTGAGAACTCCCATCCTCCCAGCAGCAGATCGACGCCGCGCTGCCAATGGGCGCCATGCGCTTGACCGCGGCCAAACGGTAGCTGCCAGACACCCGACAATACGAAGCGATGCTTCACATCAAATTCGGAAGGGCCGTACTCCAGCCGCCTCCTCTTTCCATCTTGAGGTTCCCGAAAGACGCCGACATCGACGCCGTTACCAGCTCCGCTGGTGGAAAGGTGATCCACGGAATCGGTGAGGGACTTGCCCCAGGTGTATGACGACAGCATAGTGAAGCCGTGTGCGAACCGGCGCTCGAGTTTGGTCTGCAGCGAGTTGTAGTTCGCAATCCCGAGATTCTCAAGAAGTTGAATATCACCACGGAAGCCCAGCCCATCCAACTCTCGCCGCCCTACTACAGGAGCTCCCTGGGCGTTAAACGTGTATGTGTTTGGGTTGAGGTTGCGAAAGGCGGGCAACTTCAGGCTTCGGTTTCCGACGTAGGAAACATCCAGAACGAACTGTCCCCATAACTCTTGCTGCACGCCAAAGTTGAACTGCTGCACGTAGGGTGTCCGCTGATTCGGGTCTTGAGCCTTGCGCCCGACAGTCGCCAAGTTCACGCGCGAAAGATCGACAAAGCCCGGAGGCACCCCGTCTTGCAAGCGAAAGATCGCATCGGTAGACCGCAGCGCGCCCGAGCCTGCAATGTTCTGATCGCCCAGGATAATAAACGGCGGATTGAATCCGAGCAGACCCTCACGTCCCGTGCGGTTGGTGTGGTTATAGAAAATTCCGTAAGCTCCCCTGATAACGGACTTAGGCGTAGCAGAGTATGCAAAACCAATTCGGGGTGCAAAATTATTTCGGTCCGGCTCGATCAGCGCTTCATCTCGCAGCGAGCCGCTTTTGGCTGTGACGAACTGCCCTTTGGCGAGATCGAAGTTGGCCCACTTATTGTTCCTCTCCCGCGGAGGGGTGGCAAACTCATAGCGCAAGCCAAGATTCAAAGTTAGCTTGCGCGTGATCTTCCAATCGTCTTGTAGGAAGCCAAAATACATATGCTGATAAAGATCGAAGGTGGTATTGGAGTCCTGCTGGTAGCGCGACGGAAATCCCAACAAGAGATCGGCCAACGCGTTCTCCCAGCGATTGTTAAATCCGGTGAACCGTCCGGTGAAATCGAAATTGCCGAGCAGCGAACCGATATCCCGCACGCCGGTCTCGACGAACAACAGCTCGCCACCGAACTTGACTGCGTGCGCGCCCAGGTTCCATGAAAACGATTGGCGCAAGTTGTAGCTGCGGGGCGTCTGGAACTGCGGTACGGACGTGGTCCGGCCGATCCGTCGCGAAATAACGCCATTAATATTGAAGACCGGAATTCCGCCGCAGAGCGCTGGGTCGCTCGGGGCGTTCTTGAGCCCGATCAACTCACCGGGACAGGGGGATCCAAAATTCGGCGGCAACTGAAAGTAATCGCCCGCCGAGAAACCAAATCGGGTTTCAGACACAAATGATGGCGTTAGGACCCAAACCAGACCGGACGCGACGCCTTGTGACTTCAGATCAGCCGTACCGAAGGTATCGTTGAACGACCCCTCAGACAGTCCCGGACGAGGCGCCGGCCGGAAGAAGCTTGTCTTCGAATAAGAGTAGCGTCCGAAGAGACTCAGGTTCGATGAGAAGTTATTGTCAACCCGGATGTCGAACTGGTTGGTGTGATTGCGGTCGATGGGGGCCGCGACGTAATTGTTGTCCTGGGTGGCCGATGCAGTGTTGGGATTCGGGCTGACGTCGAGTACTCTCTTCCCAACCGGGTCGATCAGATTAGCCGGAATCCGCCAGCAGTTCCCCTTGCCGTCATTGCAGTCTGGGGTCGCCGCAATTCTGAAATCGGTGCCCTGATCCGTGGAGTTATATGGGTTCCAGATGGGAGTCGCAAACAGCCCTTGTCGCCAAATGGGCAGCGCTACCGAAGTAAACCGTACGATGCCCGCGGCGTCGCGCAGCCCTTCGTAGTCGCCGAAAATAAACGTGTGGTTCTTAATAACCGGCCCGCCGAGTGTGCCGCCGAACTGGTTGCGGAGGCGAAAGGGCTTGTCCAGCCTTGCCTTGTTCGCAAAGAAGTTGCTGGCGTCCAGGTGCTGGTCGCGATGGAATTCATAAGCGGAGCCGTGCACGTCATTGCTGCCGGATCGGATCACGGCGTTAATGAGAGCGCCGGCGCTCCGGCCAAATTCGGCCGAATAGGCGTTGGTCTGAATCTTGAATTCTTGTAACGCTTCAACGGAAGGCTGAATGACCTGAACGTTCAGTCCGCGAAAGCTGTTTGAGTATGAGGTATTGTCCACGCCATCCAACTGGAATGCGTTTTGGAAGACGCGATTCCCGTTCACGTTAAATGCGCCGCGGAACCCGACTGACTGCAAGCGCGGCGAAGGAGCAAGTACGCCAGGCGAAAGCAGAGCGAGCTGGTTATAATCGCGTCCATTCAGCGGCAGCTCCACCATTTTGGTGTGATCGATCACAGAGCCTCGACTCGACGATTCCGTCTCGAGAACAGGAGCCTCGCCAGTTACCATAACCGACTCAGTGATCGCGCCAACCGTCATTTGGACATCCAGCCTGGCGGCCTGATTCACCTCAAGGACCACTCCCGAGGAAACATGCTGCTTGAAGCCCTGCACTGTCGCGGTAACCCGGTAGGTTCCCGGCCGTAGACTCGGGAACACATACCGCCCTTCTCCATTTGTCACCGAACTGGTTTGCAGGTTGGTTGCTTCGTTGGTCGCGGTCACCGACGCTCCGGGCACCACCGCTCCGGCGGCATCCGTCACAACGCCAGTCAGTGTGGCCGCTTCAAACTGGGCCCACACCATCCCGCTGGTCAGCACAGCCCCAATCAGAACTCGAAGAAAAAGCATTCGTCACCTCTCAAGCAGTTACAGTGTACTTTGGCAAAGTATAACATTGGAGTTACTATTGCTCATGTATTCGGGAGCAACTGTATTCATTCTGTTCACGGGTGTGCTGGGGTGGTCTCAAACGGCGGCCACTAGCTCGCT
>JBBSHP010000139.1:0-8601 GCA_038232555.1 Bryobacterales bacterium | reverse complement strand
GTGAACCTGATGGCAATGATGTAGCGATGTGGTGTGGCCCAAATGACGGCGGGATCAAGCGCGGCGACCGGGCCGATACGGGTGACGAAGAGGCGAGGCCTACGGACGGAGTGACCGAGCGCGGTTCAGGCGTCTGGGGCGGTGCCGATCCCGGTCCATCGGGGCACCCGACTGGGACCGGAGAGAATTGGGACCCTCAGGATAGTTTGCTGAGCGGCGTGGCCGACGAAAGCTATGACCGCTTCGACACGCCGGAGAGCCAGCCGCGCGCGGGGGAGGATCTGGGCGACCTGACCGTGCTGGATGCGGACGACCCTACCTTGGGTTTGACCAATATCGGGGACAAGCCTGCGGAGGACTGGGCCGCTGACACCGGGCCAACGCACTCGAACGAAGAGATGGACCATACCAAGACCCCTTAAGCATGTCATCCCCAGACACCCATGCCCTTGTAATTCCGTCTTTTGGAGGGCCGATCCAAAGTGCCTATCATCCTTCCGCCGGCGGAGGGCTGGGAGGACCTGCCGGAGGCGTCTACATCCGATTGGCCGAAATCCTGGCGGTTGAGGACATAGCCTCGTTGAGACTGGATTACCGGCACCCAGGAAATCTTGAGGAATGTTTGCTCGACGTTTCCGCTGGATTAGCCTTCCTCGTCGAGAGCGGGCGGACGCGTGTCATTCGGGTGGGCCACTCGTTTGGCGGAGCTGTCGTCATACAGGCCGGATCTCGAGAGCCTTCCGTGGTCGCCGTGGCGGCGTTGAGTAGTCAGAAACAAGGCGTAACTGAAGCGGCTAAATTAAGCCCTAAACCCTTGTTGCTGATTCACGGGACAGCGGATGAAGTGTTGCCCGAAGCTTGCTCGCGCACCCTGTACCGATGGCAGGGAGCCGAAGGAGTTGGTGCTTTACCCGGGTTGTCGTCACGAGCTGGACGACTGCAGGGAAGAACTAGACCGGGACTGATTGAGCTGGGTGCGGAAGGTGAAGCGTGCTAGGCGGGACTGAAGATCGGGCAGGATCGGAAGTTCCGATCCTTGCCCGGAAAAATGTGCTACGGCCTGGAAGTAGAACCGCTGCCGCTTCCGGAGGTCATGTCCCCCGTCGAGCCGGACTTGCGCGATTTGTGCTTCTTGGACTTCTTCTTGGTGCTTCCCATGCCGGAGTTGCCGGTTGAACTCTGGTCAGAACTAGACGCGGTTGACCCTGACTGACCGGACTGGCTCGTTCGATTACTCGATCCGGACTGACCCGACCCGGAGTGACCCGAGGAACCGCTCTGGCCGGACTGCCCGGATTGACCCGACTGCCCGGATTGACCAGATTGACCCGATTGGGCGAAAGCAACCGCTGAGATGGTGGTGGCGAGGACTGCATTGAAAAACAAACGACGCATAATAGACTCCCTTCCCTCTTGTGAATTGTGCTGGACGAAACTTGCAACGACTTACAGAAGACCCAGCACTGCCTGTTAGACTAATTTCTGGACCTGGCTTTCGCCATCTCACCGATAGCTAAGATGCTAGACGGAAAAATTGCACTCCGCACAGCTTCGCTCGTCACTGGCGTTCGTTCAAGCGAATCCGATTCCCAAAAGGGTCGATCAGTTCCATCGAACATTCGCCAGGCTCGCGGCAGAGCCCCGGCCGAAGGTACCCGTAGTTCTTGGCCGAGATCTCGCGGTGGTATTCTTCGAGTCCGGCGGCTTTCACGTAAATCGTGGAACCTGGACAGGCGTCGCCGTAATGTTCGCTTAGATGCAGCAAGAGTGTTCCGAGCGAAATCTGCATATAAAGTGGCATGTTCTCTTCGTAGCGGTGTTCCCAATCGACTGTGAACCCGAGATAGCCGACGTAGAATTCGCGGGCTTTCTCGATGCTGAATATCCGAAAGATCGGTATCACGGCGGCCGTGTCCAGAGCCATGCATCCATTGTCCTATTTCGGCCCGCGAATCACAGTTATCCTAAGACGATGGTCCCGACGCGAACCAAGCTCACGTCCCAGGCCGCTGCTGCGGGTTGAGCATCCAAGCTGAGTCCGGAGGTTCTGGACCGGGTGCTCGCCCGCATTCCGCGCTGGGCGAATGAGAATGTGCTGGTTGGGTTTGACACGGCCGACGACGCGGGCGTGTACAAGCTGACGCCGGAGTGTGCCCTGGTCCAGACCCTCGATTTTTTCACGCCGATCGTGGATGATCCCTATACTTTTGGGGCGATTGCCGCTGCCAACTCCCTAAGCGATGTGTACGCTATGGGGGGACGGCCACTCACGGCGCTCTCCATCCTGTGCTACCCAACCAGAGGAAACCTCGACGACCTGGAGCAGATCCTCAAGGGTGGGTCCGAGAAGATGCATGAGGCCGGATGCCCCGTGTTGGGCGGCCATAGCGTCGCGGATAACGAAGTCAAATTCGGCTACAGCGTGACGGGCGTCGTTCACCCGGACCGCATCACGCCAAATGCGGGAGCGCGGCCTGGAGATGCGCTACTATTCACGAAGCGGATCGGAACCGGCGTGATCGCTACTGCGCTGAAACGTGGCATGGCGCGGGCTGCCGATGTAGAGGCCTCCATCGCATCAATGCTAACTTTAAACCGGGCCGCCTGCGAGGCGATGCTGGCTTTTGACGTACACGGCTGCACGGACATCACGGGCTTTGGTCTGCTCGGCCATGCACGGGAGATGGCCCTGGCGAGTAAGGTGACTTTGGAAATCGACCCCCGTTCCCTACGCTTCTTGCCAGGTGCCGTCGAGTACGCTCAGCAAGGCGCGATCCCTGGAGGATTGAAGAACAACCGTACATTCATCTCGCCTTGTGTGGAGCAAAGTCCAAGCGGGCCGGGTCAGTTCGATGATCTGATGTATGATCCGCAAACATCAGGCGGATTGCTGATCGCGTTGCCGGAATCCGACGCAGCGGCACTGGAAAGGCAGCATCCCGATGCCTACCGGATTGGCCGCGTCATCGAAGAAACGGGCGAACAAACGGGCAAACAGATTCAGCTTCTATGAACAGGAATCCTATCATCATTGCTTTGGACGTGGACGATGCTGAGCAGGCGCGCTTGCTGATACAGCGGCTGGGAGACTCTGTTTCCTTCTACAAGATCGGGATGGAGCTCTATGCCGGCGAAGGCATGTCTTTTGTGCAGGAATTGATCGCCGCCGGCAAGCAGGTGTTTCTCGATCTCAAGCTGTATGACATCGGCGAAACCGTCAAGCGGGCCACGGCTCTCATCGCTCAAACCGGCGTCCGTTTTCTCACCATCCACGGCAGCAATGCCGTGCTGCGGGCGGCGGTGGAAGGACGGGGTGGTTCGAAGCTGCAGTTGCTCGGAGTCACCGTCCTGACCAGCTTCGATCAACACGACCTAACGGAACTCGGGTATCCGTGCAATGTGTTGGACCTCGTTGTCCACAGGGCAGGGAATGCCGTGCGGGCGGGGGTGGACGGGATGGTCTGCTCTCCACGCGATGCGGCCGCCGTGCGCGAAGCGGTGGGCCCGCGATCGATCCTGGTGACGCCCGGAGTGCGCAGCCTCAGCGCTGCTACCGGAGACCAAAAACGCGTAGCCACTCCCGCGGAAGCGATTCAAAACGGAGCGGATTATCTGGTGATCGGCCGGCAGGTCACGCGTGCGGCCGACCCGCTCGCCGAAGTAGATCGAATAATGGAGGAAATCTCTCAAGTGGCAATTGCCTCATGATCGTCGCTGATTTGAAACAGATCGCCGGGCGAAGTTATCCCGCCAGGCGGAGTACTCAGAATCTGGTGGGCGGAGCCAGCCCCATTCAAGCCAAGAGTTTTTCTATGGGGCATGTGACTCTGGAGCCGAATGGCGGCCAAGTGCCCTGGCACAATCAGGAGCAAGAGGAAATTTACTTTATTCTGGAAGGCACGGGTGAGATGTGCCTGGGCGAAGAGCGCAGGGCTGTGAACACCGGTGAGGCCGTGTGGATTCCGCCGCGCGTCTTTCATCAACTCACCAATACGGGGGACACGCCTATGCGCATGATTTATTGTTACAGTCCGGCTGGCGATGTGGCCCACTGGCGGCAGGAGCTGGACGGTACGTTGCCTCGCGCCGGCGTGGAAGCGCCCGCACTTCCGGCAGGCGCAACTCCCCAGTGCACCGAAAAGCCGCGGAGCTGAACTGGTTCAAACATGGCTTCTGAACACATACACAGCGTCGGAATCGTGATGAACGGCGTGACCGGCCGCATGGGGTTGAATCAGCACTTGCGGCGATCGATTCACGCCATCCGGCAGCAAGGGGGTGTGTCCGCGGCAGGCCAGCGAAAGATAATTCCGAATCCTATACTGGTGGGGCGCAATGCCGCTAAGCTGGAGTCCATCTCGCGCGAATGCGGCGATCTGCCCTGGACCACCGATCTGGATGCCGCGCTGGCCGACCCTCAGTATTCGATCTACTTCGATGCACAAACCACGGATCGACGGGTGGATGCCGTTACCCAAGCGATCGCTGCGGGAAAGCACATCTATATCGAGAAGCCAATCGCCGAAACCTTTGACGCAGCCTATAACCTGTATCAATTGGCCACCCGCGCTGGCGTAAAGCATGGCGTAGTGCAAGACAAATTGTGGGTTCCTGGTCTGCTGAAGCTGAAGACGCTGCGCGATCTCGGGTTCTTCGGCCAGATCGTTTCCGTCCGCGGTGAGTTTGGTTATTGGGTTTTCGAAGGGGATACGGTGCCGGCGCAACGTCCGTCCTGGAATTATCGGAAAGAGGATGGCGGCGGCATCATCATCGACATGCTGTGCCACTGGCGTTATGTTCTAGACAACCTTTTCGGCGCAGTAAAAGCCGTTTCATGCCGTGGCGCAACGCACATACCGCGGCGCTGGGATGAGGCTGGCAAGCCGTATGACTGCACGGCGGACGATTCCGCATACGCGACCTTCGAACTCGAAGGGGGCATCGTCGCTCACTTCAACTCCTCCTGGTGCGTGAGAGTTCGGCGCGATGACCTCCTGACCATTCAGGTGGACGGAACCAAGGGTTCGGCCGTCGCCGGTCTGCGGCACTGCTGGATTCAGCCCTATGGCGCGACTCCTCGTCCAGTCTGGAACCCGGATGTGGAAAGCCCGCTGAACTATTTCGATAGCTGGCAGAAAGTTCCGGAACAAGACACCTTCGACAACGCCTTTAAGAGGCAGTGGGAGTTATTTCTCCTGCATGTGGTCGACAATCAACCTTTCCCGTGGAGTCTTCTCGAAGGCGCTAGAGGCGTGCAATTAGCGGAGAAAGGCCTGGAGTCCTGGGCGAAGCGCGCGTGGGTGGACATACCGCCCATTCGCTAGTGCATCCGCCATCTAAGCTCGGCAGCCGGTCGCCATTATACTGAAGGTATCGCATGACTGGCACCGGCATTTTGTGGCTTCGTGTCGCTACCTTCCTGTATGCGATTGGCCTGCTACATTCGCTGTGGGTGCTGCTCCGGCGCAAGACGGAGTTGTTCCAGCCCGCCCTGATCGCATTCTGCATCGGCGTTGTGATCCACTTGATTGCGGTGGTGGAACTGACTATGTCTACAGGACGCTTTCCGGTAAACAGCTTCTTTGAAACCAGCTCCCTGTGCGCGCTCCTGATCGGAATCGCGTTTCTGTTCGTTTACTGGCGTTATCGCTTCGCGAGCCTCAGCGTGTGCATCTTTCCGTTGGTGTTTGTTATGACCCAGATTGGCGCGATGGAGGTGCCCGTTTCGGCCTGGCCCAATACTGGGGTGCGCGATGCGTTACTGCTGATCCACGTTGTCATGGTGCTGCTCGGGTACGCTGCCTTGCTGCTGATGGCCGTAGCATCCATCTTCTATCTGATTCAGGAACGCCAACTCAAGAGCAAGAAGCCTGGCGCTTTCTTTGACCGGATTCCTCCGCTCGGCACGCTGGATAACCTGATCACGCACTCCATGAGTTTCGGGTTCGTGTTCATCACAGTGGGCGTCATAGCCGGGAGCGCTTGGGCCTTTATTGAATCCGGCACACGCTGGATCTCGGATCCCAAGATCGCGATCTCTCTATTTACCTGGCTGATCTATCTGGCCATGGTTTTCCTGCGCGCGACGGCAGGGTGGCGCGGCCGCAAAGCAGCGCTGCTGGCCATCGCGGTGGTGTGCTGTTCCGCCATTACTTGGGCGGCGCACATCGGCCTCCGCTCGCTACTTGCCAAATGAATTTTTCAATCACGGGCCTGAATCATAAGAGCGCTCCAGTGGAGGTGCGCGAGCGGCTCGCATTCGACGAGCACACCCTGCCCGCCGCGCTCCGCCAGTTGCAACAGCGGCCCGGTTTTCAGGAAGGCTTGATCCTTTCCACGTGTAATCGGGTAGAGATCGCGCTGGCCTCCGACGAACTCGTGTCGGGGGATCCAATTGGCGAATTCCTCGCGGATGCCCGCTCCTTAGACCGCGACTGGGTCCGTCCATACCTATACCGCTTTGATGGCAGAGAAGCCATTCGTCACCTTTTCCGGGTGGCCGCCAGCCTGGACTCCATGGTGGTCGGCGAGCCACAGATCCTGGGTCAGCTTAAGTCCGCCTACGCGATCGCGAAGGGACAAGGGGCCGTGAGCGGCTTTATGGATACGCTGCTGACCCGCGCCTTCAACGTAGCGAAACGAGTGCGGTCTGAGACCGAGATCGGTGCCAACGCAGTGTCAATCAGCTACGCCGCGGTGGAACTGGCTCGCGAAATCTTCGGCTCACTGGAAGGCAAGCGGGTGATGCTGGTTGGAGCGGGGAAGATGTCGGAAGCGGCAGCCCGCCACCTCAAACGCTGCGGCGCGTCGGACCTGTACGTGACCAACCGGACACGCGAGCGGGCGGAAGAGATGGCTCGTGTGTTTCAGGGAAAGATTGTCGACTATACCCGCTTCGTGTCCTCGCTACCGGAAGTGGACATCGTAATCGCATCCAGCGGTGCTCCCCACTTCATTCTTAGCAAAGATCAAGTGCGCAAGGTGATCGAAGCCCGCCGCAACCGACCCATGTTTCTGATCGACATTGCCGTTCCCCGCAATATTGAGCCGGCCGTAAATGAGTTGGACAACGTCTTCCTCTACGACATCGACGATCTGCAAAAAGTGGTAGACACCAACATGCGAGGCCGCTTGCAGGAGGCCGAAGACGCGGAGCTGATCATCACGGAAGAGGTGGAGCGTATGGTGTCCCGCCTCAAGACCCGCGAAGTGGCGCCCACCATCGTCAGCCTCCAGGAGCAATTGGAATACGTGCGCGCCTCCGAGCTGGCGCGCAACCGGGGTAAGTTCGGAAGCCTGACCCGCGAGCAGGAGGAAGCGCTGGAGTCGCTCACTCGCGGAATCGTCAACAAAATCGCGCACGGGCCCATCTCGGAGTTGCGCAGGCAGGCCGCCCAACCCGAAGGCCATCAGTTTGTGAGTGCCATCCGGCGAATCTTCAGGCTGGGGGATTAGGTGCTCACGATAGGCTCTCGCGGGTCGCAGCTCGCGTTGTGGCAAGCGCGCTGGGTGCAGGCCCGCTTAGAGGAGTTGGGCGAGGTCTGCCGCATTGAAGTGATTCGAACCACCGGGGACAACATTCAGGATGTAGCGCTCTCCAAAGTGGGCACCAAGGGATTGTTTACCAAGGAGATCGAAGACGCCCTACTGGACGGAAGCATCGATTTGGCGGTACACAGCTTGAAGGACATGCCCACGGATTTGCCGGACGGCCTGACGCTGGCTGCCATTCCGCAGAGGGAGGATGCTCGCGACGCGTTGGTGGGGTGTACGTTGACAGAGTTGCGCTCCGGCGGCCGGGTTGGAACAAGTTCATTGCGGCGATCCGCACAACTGCTAGCGCTCCGGCCTGATGTTCAGGTTGAAAATATTCGCGGCAACGTGGACACCCGTCTGCGCAAGCTCGATGAAGGTCAGTTCGATGCCATCCTGCTCGCATCTGCCGGGCTCCGCCGGCTGGGACTGTCCGCTCGCATTGCAGAGTTGCTCGATCCCGAAACGATGTGTCCCGCGGTGGGGCAAGGCGCCCTGGCTGTTCAGACTCGGGATGACGCTGGCCATGCTCAGCAGGTCTGCGCGCAGTTGAATCACCTGGAATCCCGCGTGGCCGTTACGGCCGAACGGGCTGTTCTGGCATCGCTGGGCGGCGGCTGCCAAGTTCCCATCGGAGCACTGGCGCAGGGTATGCAGCCGGTGCAGTTGCGGGCGCTGATCATTGCGCCGGATGGCCGCACGTTGGTTCGGGGCAGTGTCGAAACCAAACCGGAGCGTGCCGAAGAAGCTGGGCGGGAGCTCGGCGAAAGCCTGCTCGCGCGCGGAGGCCGGGCGATTCTGGATCAAGTTTACGCTGCACAACCATGAGCAAGGTCTACCTGGTCGGGGCCGGTCCAGGCGATCCCGATTTGATTACCTGGAAAGGCCGGACTCTCCTCGCCACAGCCGACTCGGTCCTCTTCGATCACCTCGCCAATGAGGCGCTTCTGGAGTTGACGCCCAAACATTGCGAGCGGATCTACGTCGGTAAGAAAAAATCCGTTCACGCGTTTCCGCAGGAAGAGATCTGCGCCATGATGATCGACCGCGCGCGCCGGGGCCTCAGTG
>JBBSHP010000138.1:0-8625 GCA_038232555.1 Bryobacterales bacterium | reverse complement strand
TGTCTCGGGAGGCGTTCTGGGCGGCGATCGTGTGGAAATGGACATTGATGTCGGGCCAGGCGCGCAGGCCCAGATCACCACCACCGGCGCTACCCGAATCTACGCTCCCCGGGCCGGTACTGCAGACTCATTCTGTTCGACCAGCATTCACTTGCACGCGGGTGCTTTGCTCGAGTACTTGCCCAACCCCGTGATTCCATTCCGTGGTTCGCGCGCCGAGCAAAGGACGCATATCCAGATGGATGACGGCGCTACTTTGTTTTGGTGGGAGACTCTGACTCCTGGCCGCAGCGCGTCTGGAGAATGCTTTGACTACGAATGCCTGCGAGTGGTGGCAGAGGTGTGGACGGGCGGCATTCCGATTTTGATTGATCGCATGCGCTTGGAGCCGGGCCGGCGTCCGCTGCGTTCACCCGCGCGCTTCGGCAATCATCGGTTCCTGGCCACCTTCGTGATCGCTCAGGTCGGAGCGCCACCAAGTGTCTGGCGGGAGATGGAGGCGGAGCTTGCAAGCGTCTTCAAAACAGATGGAGTAGTATGGGGAATCAGCGCGCTTCCGGCACATGGACTATTGGTACGGGGGTTGAGCAATTCGGGTCTGCCGATTGCTCCCGCGCTGTACGCATTCTGGAGCGCAGCCAAGCTGCTGCTATGCGGCCGCCCCGTCACGCTGCCTAGAAAAACATACTAGGAGAAGATTGTTTGCACCTCACCCCGCGCGAACAGGAACGACTGCTCATTCACGTGGCTGCCGATGTAGCGCGCAAGCGGCGCGCGCGCGGGTTGAAGCTGAACTATCCGGAGGCAGTGGCAATCCTTACGGCGGAAATTCTGGAAGCGGCACGCGATGGCAAGACGGTCGCAGAGATTATGACATCCGGCACGACGCTGCTGAGAAAAGCGGATGTAATGGAAGGCATCGCTGCAATGATCCACGAGGTGCAGGTGGAAGCAACCTTTCCAGACGGCACCAAGCTGGTCACTTTGCATGACCCTATCCAATAATCATGGCCATGCAACCTGGTGAGTATCTGCTTGCAGACGGGCAGATTGTCCTGAACGAAGGCCGGGCTGCCATTGAGATAGTGGTTCGCAACACCGGCGACCGCCCCATTCAAGTTGGCAGTCACTATCATTTTTACGAAGTGAATCCGGCTCTGGACTTTGACCGGAAGCCAGCCTACGGGAGTCGGCTCGACATTCCGGCCGGCATGGCCGTGCGCTTCGAGCCAGGAGAATCGAAGCTGGTGCGCGTGGTTCCACTGGCGGGCAACCGCATCGTGTGGGGCCATCGGGGTGAGGTGAACGGTAACTTGAAGGAGCGGCCGTGAGTCTATCGATCCCCCGCCGAACCTATGCCGACTTGTACGGCCCCACCGTGGGGGACAGGGTTCGCCTGGCCGATACCGAGCTAATCATCGAAGTGGAGCGCGACTTCACGGCGTACGGCGACGAGATCACATTCGGCGGCGGCAAGGTGATCCGGGACGGAATGGGACAGAGTTCGAGCGTGCTTCGCGATGAGGCGGGCGGCGCGCTCGATGTGGTGATCACCAACGCATTGATCGTGGATCACTGGGGCATCGTCAAAGGAGACGTTGGCATTAAGAGCGGCCGGATTGTGAAGGTCGGCAAAGCGGGCAATCCGGATACGATGCAGGGCGTCGATCCTGACTTGGTGGTGGGCGCCGCCACGGAGGTGATCGCGGGCGAGAACATGATCCTTACCGCGGGAGCTATTGACAGCCACATTCATTTCATCGCACCGCAGCAAGTCTACGAAGCACTTTCGAACGGAACAACCACGATGATCGGCGGAGGCACAGGGCCGGCCACCGGCACTTGCGCCACAACCTGCACACCCGGAGCATGGAACCTGGGCCGCATGCTGGAGGCAGCGGAGGCCTGGCCCATGAACTTCGGCTTCCTTGGGAAAGGCAACGCGGGGCGTCCGGAGCCTCTGGTGGAACAGGTCCGCGCTGGCGCTTGCGGCCTGAAGCTGCACGAAGATTGGGGAACCACGCCGGCTGCCATCGACAGTTGCCTGCGCGTAGCTGACGAGTTCGACGTGCAAGTGGCAATCCACACGGACACGATCACGAATCCGGCTTTGTCGAAGACACCATCGCCGCCATCGATGGCCGCGCCATCCATACGTATCACACGGAAGGCGCGGGCGGCGGTCACGCACCGGACATTATTCGAATTGCCGCGCTGCCCCACGTGCTGCCTTCCTCGACGAATCCGACGCGGCCCTACACTGTGAACACGATCGCCGAGCATCTCGATATGTTGATGGTCTGTCATCACCTGAATCCTCAAGTGCCCGAGGATGTTGCGTTCGCCGAAAGCCGCATCCGGCCGGAAACGATAGCGGCCGAGGACATCCTGCACGACTTGGGCGTGTTCAGCATGATTTCGAGCGACAGTCAGGCTATGGGACGTATCGGCGAAGTAGTGCTCCGGACGTGGCAGACAGCCCACAAAATGAAAGTACAACGCGGCGCGCTACCAGAGGATTCGGCGCGAAACGACAATTTCCGGGTGAAGCGCTATATCGCGAAGTATACGATCAACCCCGCGATTACACACGGCATTGCGGCTGAAGTTGGATCGATCGAGCCCGGCAAACTGGCGGACCTGGTTCTGTGGAAGCCGGCCTTCTTCGGAGTGAAACCCGAACTGATCATCAAAGGCGGATTCATCGCCTGGAGCGTGATGGGCGATGCGAATGCGTCCATCCCCACTCCGCAACCGGTGCTCTACCGGCCGATGTTCGGGAGTTTCGGCCAAGCCCCGGCGGCAACCAGCGTCCTCTTTACATCGAAGGCTGCGATTGAGACCCAAAGCCTATCCCATCTGGCCTTACGAAAACGCCTGGTTGCGGTGCAGCGTTGTCGCGCGATCGGCAAGAAAGATATGCTGCACAATGCGGAGATGCCGAACCTGGAAGTGAATCCGGAAACCTACGAAGTACGCGCGAATGGTGAGTTGCTGACATGCGAACCTGCGCAGGTGCTTCCGATGGCGCAGAGGTACTTTCTATTTTGAGCAAACGCGCATTTCGAATTGGCGTGGCAGGCCCGGTGGGGAGCGGAAAGACCGCGCTGGTGGATTGCCTGAGCCGCGCATTGACCTCACAGTTGAGTCTTGCCGTGGTGACCAACGATATTTATACAACTGAGGACGCCGAGTTCCTCATCCGGCAGGGAACGCTTCCCTCGGATCGCGTCAAAGGCGTGGAAACGGGAGGTTGTCCGCATTCCGCCATTCGCGAAGATGCGTCTATGAACCTGGAGGCAGTCGCGGAACTGGAAGCGGCTCACCCGGGCCTGGAGCTAATTTTCATCGAAAGCGGCGGCGATAATCTCGCGGCAGCGTTTAGCCCGGAACTGGTGGACCAATGGATCTACGTCATCGATGTTGCGGGCGGCGATAAAATTCCTCGCAAAGGCGGCCCGGGCATCACGAGATCGAGCCTGCTGGTGATTAATAAATCGATCTGGCTCCCCACGTGGGCGCATCGCTGCAAGTGATGGACCGCGATGCGCGCTTGAAACGTGGCGACAAGCCGTTCCTGTTTTCCGACCTCAAGAGCGGACAGGGCGTACCTGAGATCTGCGAATGGGTGGAGCAGCGGCTTGCGGCATTCAAGACCTGACTATGTGAGTGTCAGCATCCATGTGGCACTGAATCAAGCGCCAACATACTTGGCGTAGAGACTGCGCGCCACACCGGTATCGGTGGTGCCCTTGACGATCACGCGCCCATCGGGAAAGATCGTTAGCAGGTACGGCGGGGTCTCGAATCGTAAAGCGAACTCGTTGAAGCGCACGCTTCCGGACAGGGCGAGGCGCTTGGCCAGTTCGGGCAAATGGAGGGGCCGGGCCTGTTCATGGATCTGAACGGCGTTGCGGCCGCACAGGCTGATAGGCACGCGCCGGGGAGCATTCAGATGCCGGAAGTCACGACGGCCGCACGCTTCGCAGGACGGTTCAGCGGGAGGCTGGTGCAATTGGCGAATCGCGCCGGTCCACACGTCCACTGTGGTGAGCACGCCGGTAGTCTCGCCGGTGCTTAGAAATCGCAGAGCCTCGGCGCTTTGCAAAGCCGCGATCACCGCTGTAACCGGGCCGAGCACTCCGGCTGTCTCGCACGTTGGCTGCGCGCCGGGCGGCGGCTCGGGGTAAACGCATTTAAGACACGAAGTACGGCTAGGGACGACAGCCATACAGAGACCGTAGCTTCCTACTGCCGCTCCATAAATCCAAGGGACGTTCCGGCTCACCGCAAAATCGTTGATGATGTAGCGGGTCTCAAAATTATCTGTGCCGTCGAGGATTAGATCGACGTCACTTAGTAGCTCTGCAGCGTTCGTGGGAGTCAGATCTGCAACCATCGCTTGGACATGAACCGCCGAATTTATCCGGGAGAGTGCCTGGCCCGCTGCGATCGCTTTGGGTAGGGAGTGAGCGGCGTCGTCCTCGGTGAACAACCATTGCCGCTGCAGATTGCTTAGCTCGACGTAGTCGCGGTCGATGATTCGAATGAACCCTGAGCCGCAGCCCACCCCGGCACGTACCAGAGCACCCGCCTGAAAACTGCCGAGAGCGCCGCAACCTGCGATAGCGACTCGCGCGTCCAACAGTTTTTGCTGACCCGTTAAGCCTATGCCGGAAAACAGAATCTGCCGAGAGTAACGTTCGTTGTCCCCAGAAGTCACGCTAAACTGATGCTAACAGCCATCGCGCCACCATGGACGCTGTTGGCGATCCGCCTCTCTTGAGCAAACAAGCCAAAGGCTCATCCCACGCAGGCTGGCCGAGCACGCCAGTTAGGTTCTGTCTTGGATTGATGTGGGTGGCTCTGTCGGGAGTCGCGGCTCAGGAATATGAAGGCCGGGCCATCGCACGAATTGCGTTTGAGCCCGCCCAGCAACCCCTAAGCGCCGGCGCGCTCGCAGCTATTTTACCCATCAAGAGTGGCGATCCTTTCACCTCTTTAACGGTTCGCGGGGCCATCCAGAAGCTCTATTCTACTGGCGAATACGCCGACATTGCCGTGGACGCAAGCCTGTCCAACAACCAGGTGATACTGCGGTTCGTCACAACACCGGCCTACTTTATCGGGCACGTTTCGGTACAAGGCGTTCCCGAGCCGCCCAGCCGGGGCCAGCTTGTCACCGCAACAAAGCTGCAACTCGGCACGCAGTTTTCCGAGAGCGATGTCAATAAAGCGGAAGAAAGTCTCACCGAAGTTGTGAAGCGGAACGGATTCTACAATTCGCACATCATGGCACAAGTGGATCGCGATACCCAGACCCAGCAGGTGATTCTGCGCTTCATCATCTCTCCGGGCAAGCGGGCCAGATTCGATGGGATCACGATTACAGGCACTCCACAACGGTCCGCCGATTCCATTCTCAATTCCACTGGCTGGAAGCCGTTCCGAGGTCTGGTCCGTTGGAGAGCGCTGACGGAAACCCGTCTGCAGTCCGGACTGGAGGGCATTCGCGGCTGGTATCAGAGAAACGACCGCTTGCTCGCCAGGACAACACTCAGCAAACTGGAGTATCGCCCGGACACGAACACGGTAACGCCCGCCGTGAATATCGAGGGCGGTCCGCTGGTGAAGGTAAACGTGGAGGGAGTGAAGATATCGGGTGCTCGGGTCAGGAGCTTGTTACCGATCTACCAGGAACGCTCGGTGGATAAAGACCTGCTCGTCGAGGGAAAGCGAGACTTGACCGAGTACATGCAAGCCAAAGGTTATTTCGATGCCGATGTCAGTTTTGCCACCGAAACCGATCCGGAAGGCGAAAACTTAATTGAGTACACCGTGGACGCGGGCGCAAGGCATAAGCTGGTGCACTTTGAAATCGACGGCAACAAGTATTTCGACTTCGCTACGCTGCGCGAGAGAATGTATCTCACGCCCGCCACTCTTCTGCGTTTCCGGCATGGCCGATTCAGTAAGGCGTACCTGACCCGCGATATGAACACACTTCGGGATCTCTACCGGTCCAACGGCTTTCAAGATGTGGAAGTCACCTCACGGGAAATTGACGATTACGGAGGAAAGAAATTCGATATCGCCGTTTTCCTGGACGTCCAAGAAGGCCCGCAGTGGTTCGTATCCAGCCTGAGAATCGATGGGATTGCGAAAAAGGAGGAAGATTACCTGCGATCGATCCTGCATTCTACAGAAGGACAGCCCTATAGTGAGTTGAACGTTGCCAACGATCGCGACAACGCACTCGATTTCTTTTACAACAACGGGTTCCCCAAGGCTAAGTTTGAATTCGTTGCCACGCCCGCAGCCCAACCCAATCGGATGGATCTGGTGTTCCGTATCGATCCTGGCGAGCGTGTGTTCGTTCGAGACATTCTCATCAGCGGACTGGAAGACACCAACCCCGACCTGGTCAGGCAGCGTATTCAATTTGCAAGTGGCGATCCGCTCTCGCAGAACAAGATCACGGAAAGCCAGCGGCGGCTGTACGACCTGGGAATCTTCGCGAGGGTGAATACCGCACTGCAGAACCCGGAAGGGGATGAGCCCAGCAAGTACGTGCTTTACTCCTTGGAAGAGGCCAGGCGATACTCGTTCAATGCTGGCTTTGGCGCGGAGATCGCACGCATTGGGGGAGGCACCACCAATCTGGATGCGCCGGCCGGCACCACTGGATTCAGTCCGCGTGTTTCGCTCGGAATTACGCGCCTCAACTTTCTTGGTCTGGGCCATACCATCGGGTTGCAAACGCGAGTTTCGACGCTGGAGCAGAGGGCGCTGCTAACTTATCTTGCGCCACAATTCAAGGGAAGGCCGAGTCTCAATTTGCAGCTGGCAGGCTTGTTCGATATCTCCAAGGATGTCCGCACATTTTCATCCCGGCGCGAAGAGGGCTCCATTCAGCTAGGGCGCAAGCTGTCCAAAATTCAATCCGTGCAGTTTCGCTATACGTTTCGGAAAGTGAACATTCTCGGGGCCCCTTTGGTGACGCCGGAGCTAATCCCTATCCTGTCGCAACCGGTTCGAGTGGGGCTGGTCGGCGGAACGTTGATTCAGGACCGCCGGGACGATCCCGCCGACTCGCGCCGGGGCGTTTACAACACCGTTGACGTGGCCTTTGCATCCGGTGCATTCGGTTCGCAAACCGGCTTTGGCCGCGTGGTGGCGCGCAACTCCACCTACCATCGTCTCAGCAAGAGCTGGGTGCTTGCCCGCTCAACTTTCTTTGGCACCATCAATCGCTATGCCGGCCTGGCAGACATCCCGCTGGCGGAACGTTTCTTTTCGGGCGGCTCCTCTTCCCATCGCGCCTTCCCCGATAATCAGGCCGGCCCTCGCGATCTCACAACTGGATTCCCGCTGGGCGGCCGCGCTCTGTTCGTCAACAGTGTTGAGTTGCGCTTCCCTCTTATCGGAGACAATATTGGCGGAGTGCTCTTCAATGACATGGGCAACGTCTACTCGAGCCTTAGCAACATCAATATGCGCTGGCATCAACGCGGTCTACAGGATTTCGATTATGGGGTGCAGTCGTTTGGCTACGGAATCCGTTACAAGACCCCGATCGGGCCAGTGCGTGTCGATCTGTCGCTGAGTCCGAACTCCCCGCATTTTTTCGGATTCAAGGGAACGCGTGACGAACTGTTGTTCGGGGGCGGACGGCAGGTGGTGCAGAGGATTAACGTGTTTCAGTTCCATTTTTCACTGGGGCAGGCATTTTGATCCTCGGCAAGTTAAAGCCTCTTCCACTTTTGCTTTGCTTGTGCCAGGCCGAGATTATCGACCGGATCGCCGTGTCGGTGGGTAATCAAGTCATCACGGAAGCTCAGATTTTAGATGAGATCCGCATCACGGCGTTTCTGAATAACCAGCCACCCGATCTGAGCCAAGCTTCGAAAAAAGCGGCCGCCGAGCGCTTGGTCGAGCAAACCCTGGTCAGGCGTGAGATGGAGGTGGGCCACTTCCCGGTACCGAATCTGAGTGAGGCCGACCCTCTGGAACAGGAACTCCAGACCAGGCACGGCAGTTCCGCCGACTTCAATCAAGAACTTACTAGAGCAGGGATTACTTCCCCCAATCTCAAGCAGCACCTGCTCTGGCAATTGACGCTGCTGCGATTTATCGACTACCGCTTTCGGCCTTCCGTGCAGATCCAGGAACCCGCCGTAAAAGATTACTACAGCAAGCAGCGCGCAGAATGGGAGCAGCGCGGGGTCAAGCCCATTCCGTCCTTCGAAGACAGCCGAGCTGCTATAGAGAAGATCCTGATCGAGCAGCGCGTCGATGCTGCCATGGACCGCTGGCTGGGGGATAGCCGCACCCGGATCGAGATCCTCTATCGCAAAGAGGCCTTTGAATGATTCACTTCAGGAGGAGAGCGCAAGCCTGGTCCAGGATCCTTCTCAGGATTTTTCTTGCGCTGGCCGCGCTGGCCGGCCTCGCGCTGATTACGGCTATCGTCATATTGCGAACCGATTGGTTCCGCAACGCCGTCCGCGAAAAGATCATCTCAACCACTGAGCAGGCCACGGGCGGCCGCGTCGAGATCGGAACCTTCGATTACGACTGGAGAACTCTCACAGCTAAGGTTGCGCCATTCACGCTGCACGGCAC
>JBBSHP010000137.1:0-8745 GCA_038232555.1 Bryobacterales bacterium | reverse complement strand
TTATGCGTACTGGGAATTTGAACGGTCCCGGGTTAGGCGTTGTTCCGGTCGACGCGCCGGCGAACTATTGAAGCGGTACGAGCTTCCCATTTGAGCGCCAGGCGTATCCTCTTCCAGGGCTGTAGCATTCGAAGCCCGCACGTATCACGCGGCCCGGCGTGCGATGGGATCTGGTTCCGAATTGCGAAACGAAGCCGATTTCGGTGGTGTTTGCGCCGGGGACATTTCGGCGACGTTGGTTGAGGCGCTTTGGCCCGGCATCGGGGCATTGATATAGGCCTCAATGAAGTTGCTGAGTGAAGCGCTTTGTTTGTGCGCGATTTGCTGATCGTCTTTGCGGCCCTGCTGCAACTCGCGGTGGGCCTTGTAGTAGGACCGCTCGGCTGCCGCGGAGTAGCGCTGCAAGGTGGCGAGGGCTTTCCAATCCTCGGCGGAGCCGGTTTCAGAGGCTCTTGCAAACGTGGCAGTTTCGAGGCGCTGAATGCGGGCCAGTTTCCAGCGTGAGCGCGCCATCTGTTCGACCAGGAAGGATTCGTGTTCGCCGTCGAACCCGAACTGGTTGCGATAGCTCTCTAGCAGCCTATCGAATTCCGCTTGGTCCTCATTCGGAAGGACGGTGAGTTCGGAGGTGAGTCCGTGTTTGAGGGCGTTTTGGCTGGCGGCGGCCTTGCCCGATTCGGTGCGCGGCCCGGTACTGAGCTGCGAGTTGGCTTGATTGGCGGAGATTTGCGCTGGGGTTGTCATTGCGATTTGACTGTAGCAGGCGAGGCGGCGAAAACGGCTCGAAGGAGTGGTTCGGATTGGGTGTAAAGCGATGAGAGTGCAGGAATAAAAATTATTTTGAGCGGCTGTGACCGCTGAATTCGACCGGCACGGATTTCATCATGGTGTGACTTCCATGATTAATGGGCCGTAGGTCGTCAACGTTATCTGGCATAGCTGGTCTTTTTAGCTGAGGTCGGCCGTGGCGAGGAGCCGACAGACGGTTGCAGGATGGATCTTGAGCAGCCGAAGGGAACGCGACAGCCGATCGAGGTTCCACGCCACGGGCACGTCTCCCTTGCGGAGTTGAGCGAGGAGACAGTGGAGTTCTGGCCGGTCCCATCGCGCCCGAAGCCTTCTCGCGATAAATCCGTTCAATCCGACCACCTTCAAAGCCGCCTCCCGCGTGGCAGTTCCTGATCGTTGGTTGAGACTCGGGCGTAGCCTAAAAAGTATTGCAATAATCTGTGGCCAGCGCTTTACATTAAGCAATACGTTTCGCAATGCAGATATCCACAGTAAGCGGGGTTTGCCGGTTCGTTGCAGAAACGAACGTTTGTGCAAGCCGCTCTGCCGACAATCCGCCAAGTGCAGGAATGCCTATACTGAATCAAATGCGCGCCCTTCAAACAGGCTTTCTTCTACTCGCTGTGATATGCGCTGTCGCCGCCCAGGCCACGGAAGACATAGCAGTAAAGGCCGACGCGTACATTAATGCGGCAGGCTTTCGGGGCTGCATCCTCCTCGCCAAGGATGGCAAGGTCATCCTCGCGAAAGGTCTTGGACTCGCCAACGTCGAACTAGATGTGGCGAATGGACCCGATACAAAGTTCCGCCTCGGTTCGATCACGAAGCAATTCACCGCAGCTGCAATCCTTCAACTACAGGAACGCGGCAAACTCAAAGTCGGCGATCGACTCTCGAAGTACATTCCCGATACACCTGCAGGATGGACCGACATTACAATCCATCATTTGCTGACGCATACGAGCGGCATTCCAAGCTATACCAACGAGGCGGGCTACCAGGCGCACATGCGCGACCGCATGGGCGCTCCACTTGATTTCATCAAAAAGTTTCAAGGCCTTCCGCTGGAGTTCGCACCCGGTGAAAACTTTCGATACAACAACTCAGGCTACTTTCTCCTTGGAGTGATAGTAGAGCAGATCTCTGGCCTTAGATACGAAGACTACCTTCGGAGGAATATCTTCGAGCCGTTACAGATGACCAATACCGGATACGATTGGCCTGCGAGGATCTTAAAAAATCGCGCCTCCGGTTACGCGAAGAACACCGACGGAGTTGAAGTGAACGCGGACTTTCTCGACATGGGGCAGCCGTACGCCGCGGGCTCACTCTTTTCGACTATCGTGGATTTATACAAGTGGGATCGCGCGCTCTACACCACAAAGGTGTTAACTGCGCAATCCATTGAGGCCGCGTTTACGCCCGGAAGTTTCGACTGGGGGCCTGAGATCAAGTATGGGTACGGGTGGGGGATCTCGAAGGTGAATGGCCACAAGACCGTAGGACACGGGGGCGGCATCAACGGCTTCAGCACCGTGATCTATCGAGCGATTGAGGAGGATACGACCTCAATCGTGTTGTCAAACACAGAGTATGCCAACGTGGGAAAAATCGGCAAGGAGCTTCTTGAAATGGTGTTGGGCTCTTCACTTGAGGGTCGGCTGCCTAAGCGTGTCCGATGACGAGGCTCTCCCACGCGGCGTCAACGACGGCTTTGGTCACCCCCCGTTGCGAGTGCCGGTTCAGCATCGGAAGGGTGAGATCTTGCTTCGCTAACCGGCAATACGAGCTGCGCTACTGATAAGGAACCGTCAGAACCTCTTCCAGGGTGTCGGCCAGGATGAAGTTATCGAAGTAGATCGTGTCGCTGGACGGGCGGTGCGGACTACGGTGGATTCCGGGCTGGCAAAAATACACAGTTTCGGGTCCTTTGGTTTCAGCCTCTTGTCCAAGGCCAGGACGCCGTCGAACCAGAGCCGCGCGTTGCCTTTGGTCTCGTCCTCGGACCAGTGGATGTGCATCGCTAACTGGTGCCATTTGCCGATGGTGAAGCCGGCTTCCCAGTGCGTGCCATTGCGTCCCAGGTTCCCAGTACCGTACTTGATCAGCGTTCCGCTTCCTTCTTTCGGTTCGAGCCACCAGGTCATCACGTTGTCGTATTTCGGTGGAGGATTGCCCTCCCAATAGAAGAAATTATCTCGATCCTTGGGGGGTTCGGCCATGTATAGATAGAAGGACATGTACGTGTCGGAACCTTCTTCGACCGTGACCCTGGGTCCGCCTAGCTGCACTCGCAATTGCTGGGCGTTGAACACATCGTCTTCGTGGATGGTGAACTTGCCGGCGTACTTGCCCTGCTGAACAATGTCCGTGACGACTTGGATGTTTCGGGGTGTCGCATTCTGGCTGCGGGTCCCGGTCTTGCTCCACTGACTTAGATCGCCCGTCTCGAAGTCAGCCTTAAAGATTACTTTGGCAGAGCCGACGGCGCAGAACAGGCTGATCGGAATCGCTAAACGGAGAAGGCGACTGAGCAGCATCGTTGTGATCATAGATCAGGGCGGAATCAGCGCTGGGCCCAGTATCGATCCCGCGCCTGCACAATCAGACCCTTTGGCCGCGTAGTCAATTGCAGTTTACGGAACTCGGACACGCGTACGAGCTGATCGGAGACGTAGCCCAAACTGTATTGGCTGCGCAGTTCGTCCTGAATCACCCCAAAGATCTCTTCGATGGAGTGCTTCCGGGAGACTTCGAAAAAGCCACCGCCAGTCTCTCTGGACAGCCGCTGCAACACGCCTCTCCCATCCGGACCGCCCAGGCGCCCGAAAGGGTTTCCGTAGAAGGTCGCATCGGAAAACAAAATCGAATAAATCAACGTGTCCGCGCGCTGAGCTGCTTCGGCGGCCAGTGTGAGCGTGGCTTCGCTGCCGGTGTCGACGCCGTCGGTGAGCACGATCAGCGCTTTGCGGCCATGCTGATTTTGCATGATCTCGCGCGATTCTTTGAGTACGGCATCGTAAAGCAAGGTGCCCGGGGCGTTGCCTTGAATTTCCAGGTCACGACGGCTGGGCGTGTCCACATACGATAGCGCTTCCTCCAGTTTCTGGCGGGAGGATGTGAGTGGCTGCTTCAGCATTACAGACATATCGAACTGGGTGATAAATACCTGGTCTTTATCGTCGCGCAGTACCTGATCCAAGAATCGGAAACTCGCGGCGCGCTCGGCGTCGAGCACACGGCGCTGGCTCATGCTGGTGTCCACCATCAACCCGAGCGTTAAGGGTAAATCGGAGTGCTGGGCAAAGTAGCGGATTTCCTGGGGCCGCCCGTTTTCGGTTAACGCGAAATCATCTTTGTTGAGATTGCGAACGATTTCACCTTTTTTGCTCAGCACGCCTGCCAGGGTGTTAACAACTTTCACGTCCACCGTGATGGTGGACTCCTGCTGAGGGCTGGCTCTCTGGCAACAGAACAGCGCTGCGGCGAGAGCGGTGAGGGTTCTGGTGGTATCAGGTTGCAAGTGCGGTTTGCAATCGCCTCAAGATCTCGGCCTTGGGCTGTGCGCCCACCATACGATCGACTTCCCGGCCCGCTTTGAGCACCAGCAGGGCCGGAATACTTCGCACGTTGAAGCGATCCGCCGTAACGGGGTTTTGATCCACGTTGAGTTTGGCGACACGGACACGTCCGGCCATCTCTTGCGCGAGTTCATCGATCAGCGGGGCAATCATCCGGCAGGGCCCGCACCATTCAGCCCACATATCGAGCAGGACCGGCACGGGCGATTGCTCCACTGCATCCCCAAAATTGGAATCTGTGACTGTGACCGGCCTGTTCTGCAAGGGCAGAGGCGTTTTGCATTGCCCGCAAACCGGCGCAAGACCCGGCTTCATCCGGCCGGCAGGGACCCGATTGGTGGCACGGCACGCTGGGCAGGTGATCAGCAGGGGGTCCGGCACGTACATACGACGCCTCAACGCCCAATTTGGTGTCATGCCCGCTTCGACACTGTTACACGTTGCAGAAGTCGCCGTGTTAGCGTCCTATAGCCGAATGGCGAGCAGGTACGCCTATTCAAAAGGTGAAGACAGCTATGACGAAATTGCAAGATGATGGCGGAGAGCGGCTCGCCAACGGATTGGGGTGGTTCAGTATCGGAATGGGACTGGCCCAAGTGATTGCACCGGAAAAAGTCGCACAGCTAGTGGGAGTTAGAACTGCTGAAGGCACGTGCAGTGTGCTTCGGACCTGCGGGTATTGTGAGATTGCCGCTGGAATCGGCATTCTTTACGCGCAACCACTGAGCCGCCGGAAATCTAGGGATAGAGGAGGCCGAGTCGCGGCATCGAATGACAGCGGCCAGGTTAAAAAGACCCTGATCATCAACCGGCCGCCCGATGAGGTATATCGGTTCTGGCGCGACCTGGAGAAACTGCCTAGTTTCATGAGCAACCTGGAGTCGGTGCGGGTTACTGGTGAAAGGACGTCGCATTGGAAGGCGAAGGGCCCTGCCGGGAGCACATTCGAGTGGGAGGCGGAGATTACTGAAGACCAGCCAAACAGCCGCATCGCCTGGCGCTCTATAGGAAGTTCTGAGGTGAACAACTCTGGAACCGTGCGGTTTGACCGCGCCACCGGTGGCCGCGGCACTCTTCTCACAGTAGAACTGCAGTACGCGCCGCCGGGCGGTGCCATCAGCGCAAGCGTTGCCAAACTGTTCGGCTCGGAACCTGGACAGCGCGTCGAGCAGGACCTGCGGCTTTTGAAGCAGATCCTGGAGACCGGCGAAATCGCGAAATCCGATGCGAGCATCCACGAAGGGATGCATATGGCACAACCTCCTACCAGTAAGGAACTTTCTTCGATGCCGTCCCGGATTGGCGAACTCGTCAATTCTTGAAAACTTCAATTAGAGGATTAATTACATGAGAGCCAATTGTTGGATGGGTAAGAGAGATATGCGGGTACAACACGTACCCGACCCGCAGATATTGAATCAGCGCGACGCAATTATAAAAGTCACGTCAACCGCGATCTGCGGTTCCGACCTGCACCTGTACAACGGCTTTATTCCCAGCATGGAAAAGGGCGACATTGTCGGCCATGAGTTTATGGGGGAAGTTGTTGAGCTGGGCCGGGGCGTGAAGAACCTGAAGAAGGGAGACCGTGTAGTGGTGCCCTTCCCGATCGCGTGTGGAAACTGCTTTTCGTGCCAACGACAGATGTTTTCTCTGTGCGAAAACTCCAACCCAAATGCCTGGATGGCGGAAAAACTGTGGGGCCACTCCCCGGCTGGGTTATTCGGGTTTTCACACCTATTGGGAGGCTATGCAGGAGGACAGGCCGAATACGCACGAGTGCCATTTGCGGATATCGGTCCGCTGAGAGTACCCGAGAGTTTGAGCGACGATCAAGTGTTGTTTCTCTCCGACATCTTTCCGACTGCCTACATGGGCGCGGAGATGTGCAACATTCAAGGCGGCGATACGATCGCGGTGTGGGGCTGCGGGCCGGTGGGCCAGTTAGCCATGAAAAGCGCGTTCCTGTTGGGTGCGGAACGTGTGATCGGAATTGATCGATTTCCGGAGCGGCTGCGGATGGCGCGCGAAAAAGTGGGTGCCGAGACGATCAATTACGAAGAAACCAGCGTGTCGGACACCCTGAAGGAGATGACGGGCGGACGAGGTCCGGACGCGTGCATCGATGCCGTGGGTCTGGAAGCGCATGCACCGGGAGTCACTTACGCCTACGACCGCGCGAAGCAAGCTCTGATGTTGGAAACGGACCGGCCCATAGCCCTGCGTGAAGCTATTATGTGCTGCCGCAACGGAGGGACGGTTTCGGTCATCGGAGTGTATGGAGGATTTATCGATAAGTTCCCCATGGGCTCTGTGATGAACCGGTCTCTGACGATCAAGACCGGGCAATGTCACGTTCACCGTTACATGAAGCCGCTGCTGGAGCGGATCGAGAAAGGGGAGATAGACCCTAGCTTTGTGATTTCGCATCACCTGAGCCTGGACGATGCAAGCAACGGGTTTAAGATCTTCAACGACAAGCAGGACGATTGCACGAAGATCGTGCTCAAGCCCAATTAGGAAGCGGAGCCGGGACCCGGGCCCTGGCCCGGCTACTTTGTGTGGTGCGACGGGCGGTTAGCGAGTCAGGCTGCTGCCCGCTGCCCCACCATGACGGGCCAGGGTCGCTTGCTGGAGCAGCGCCTTGGAAGAAGATAGAGAATCCAGCGCTTTCAGGACTTCCGGATCGACGTCCAGGGCGACACGCTCCGCTTCCTCTTTACTGAACGCTGTGATAAACACTTCTTCCCGCAAGCGGTTCTGAATCCAGGTTTGATCGCGCTTGAATTCAGCGTCGGTGAAGTGAGCGCCTCGGTCAACCGCGAATGTGCGGAAATCATTCATCACCTGGGCATCGGGGTGCCAATCGCGGGGCAGCTTGTGCCCCTCACTCTTGGTCAAAGCAGGGTTCAAATCAGGCCGGGTCAAATAACGGGGGACGAAATAGAAGAAGACCAATCGAGCAGTCAATTCAGCTTCCAAGCGGGTCAGCTTTGGCACGGAGAAGCGTTCATCGGGAGAGATGCCGTCGCCGCCAAAAACGGTGCGGCCGCTATCGGTCTTCTTGGCGTCCTGATCGTTGTTGCGGCCTTCAGCCCGGCTGTAATACTCATACAGTGAATGATTGTGATAATCGCGCTGGATGAGACGGCCACTGGGCGTGTAGTATTTTGCGATGGTCAGGAGCACCGTGCTGTTGCCGGTGAGCGGGAACGGAGCTTGCACCAAGCCTTTCCCGAAGGTGTTCTCTCCGAGGATCCAGGCCCGATCATGATCCTGCAAAGCCCCGGACAGTATCTCGGCGGCTGATGCAGTCCCGCGGTTGACGAGTACTACGATCGGGTATTCCGGCCCACGCTCGCCGTGCTGGGCCGCGAACTTAGCTTCGGCAGAAGTCCGGCCACGATGGGAAACGATCCCTTGCCCCTTCCGCAGGAACCGGTCCGCGACATTGGCTGCTTCATTCACCAAGCCACCTGGGTTATCGCGGAGATCCAGAATCAGACCCTGCATCTTGGTTTCGTCGAGCTTGGCGAGAGCGCGGTTCATCTCACGGCTGGTATTCTCGTTAAACGATTCGATCTTGACGAATGCGATGCCCGGCTTGATCCAGAAAGCGTAGGTGACGCTATCGCGAGGCACCTCATCGCGAACCAGATTGAACGTCACTGGCGCTGACGATCCTTCGCGACGCACCACGATTTGAGCGGGCGTGCCGCGCGGGCCTTTGAGCAGTGCGGAGACTTCGGGTATGGTCATTTTTTCCGTATTTTTATCGTTCACGGAGAGGATGAGATCACCCGGATGCAGTCCACCGCGATAGGCTGGAGAGCCGACAAACGGGTAGTTCACCATCACTTTACCTTCCGGCGCCCAGATGTACATCCCAACACCGAAGTAGCGGCCAGCCTGGTTTTCCCGAAACAGCTCATTGGCCTTTGGATCGAAGAAACTGGAGTGCGGGTCCAGTGTTCGAAGCATGCCCGGAATGGCTCCTTTGTACATGCTTTGCTCGGCATCCAGCTTGTCCGCGAAGTTGGATTCCACGGCATCGAGTACCTGCGTGAACTTTTTCACGCTGGAGCGCATTTCGTCATCCGATTGAGCCGGAAGCGATGGACTGAAGCAGAGAAGGGAAAAGGAAGCGGCGATTAGGCAGGAGTGCCGGCAGAGCATCGATTCGAACACCTCGAGTACCTTCATGGTAGCAAGGAAATCCCGACAGTCCGGAGCGATCATGCCTGCAGGCGGGATCTCGCGCGAACGGTGGTTCCATTCGCGCGTAGATCCCGTGGCACTTTGAAGACCGTTCAGTTGGCCAGAGAGACCATACCTTTTTCCTTGAGGCCGGTGATTGCGAGGCCATAGCGTCCCC
>JBBSHP010000136.1:0-8754 GCA_038232555.1 Bryobacterales bacterium | reverse complement strand
GGAGGCATTGGGAGGCTACCTGCACCTGGCTGCGCTGCTGGCGAGCGAGCGGGGCAAAGAGTTCGAAGGAGCCTGGAACTTTGGCCCCAGCTTAGAATCGCATCGCAGCGTGCAGGAGCTGGTTCGAGCCGTGATCGCGAACTGGCGCAGCGGGAGTGTACGTTATGCCCCTGCGCACGGCCACCCTCAACCGGTGGAAGCCCACAGCTTGGTTTTGAACTGCGAAAAGGCCCGCCAGCAGCTCGGATGGCGTCCCCGCTGGGGTTTCGAGGAAGCGGTGCGCCAAACGATAACCTGGTACCGCGATTCTGTCGGTGCTCCCGATACCTGGAAAATTACGGCGCGGCAGATCGAAAGTTATGCCGAGGCAGCAACGGTTTTAGAAGTCCTGCAGGAGACCGCTTGAAACAATTGCCGGGCATATCGGTTCTGATGTCGGTCCGGAACGGACTCCCGTACCTGGAGAGCGCCATCCAGAGCATCTGTTCTCAGACCTATCGGGATTGGGAATTTATCATTGTCGATAACGCCAGCTCCGATGGAACTCCTGAGATCATTGAACGAATCGCCCAGGAGGACTCCCGCATTCAGTTTGTGAAAAATGTGAGCGATCTCGGCCATAGCGGCGGACTAAACCGGGGGCTGGAGTTGTGCCGGGCTCCGTGGGTAGCGCGCATGGATGCCGATGATATTGCGCTGCCCCAGCGCCTCGCGCGGCAGCTTGCTTTTGTTCAGGAGAATCCGGATGTCCAAACCATTAGCTGCCTCGCGCACTATATCGACAGCGACAGCAAACGCGTGGGTAAGACTGTCACCGATCTGGTCACCAGGGACGCTTTTGCCCGCTACCAGCGGGAAAACCTGTGCATTGGACTGTTGCATCCGGGAGCTCTGATTGAGCGCGCCTTGCTGGAGGCGATCGGAGGGTACCGGCCTGAATTCGGTCCGGCCAACGACATCGATCTATGGTGTCGCATCAGCGACCAGGGCCTAATTTTAGTGCAGCCCGAGTATCTGATGGAGTACCGCATTCACGGGGGCTCGCTCAGCGCGCAATCCTTCGAACTCGCGCGCTTGAAGCACCTGTGGGCGCGCGATTGCATGATCGCCCGCCGCGCGGCCCTGGCAGAGCCTTCCTGGGAAACATTTCTGGAAATCCGTAATCATGCGCCCTGGCTGACACGCTTGAATCGTTGGCGAAAAATGCATGCAAAGCGGCTTTACCGCCAGGCGGCGCAGCACCGGGTTTCCGCCAAGTCAGCGCGAGCAGTGGTCGAGATGGGCGCATCCGCTTTACTGCAGCCCGGTTACACGATTCCACGCCTGAGGGGGCAACTGTCCAAATGAAGGGAACGATCCCCGCGCTGTTCGAGCGACTGGAACAATCCGGCCTAAATTATGTGATTTTGCGCAACTATGAGCAGTTGTGCGACGGCACGCCGGAAGGCGATCGCCAGCCCCCGGGCCAAGCCACGGACATCGACCTGGTAATCGCAACCGAAGATATTCCGCGTTGGCGCAAAATCGCCGTATCGCTGGCGGAGGATTTCGGCTGGGACGCGCTGACCGAATGCGACCACTTTACCCAGTCCCAAAAACATGAGCACGATATCGAAATTTTCCGGTATTACCGCTACGCGGACCAGTGTTTTCTGCAAGTGGATCTGTTCCATTCGTTCCTAATCTGGGGGCTGCCTTTCTTGACTGAGCGGGATTTGCTGGAGGGTCGCGTGACAGATCGACGGCGCGGCTTGACCCGTATCGACCCGGTGAAGGAAAACACCTTCCGCCTGCTCCAAATCGAAGGCCTGATTGGCTACCGGGACTCCGGCATTAAAATCGCCCGTTATCGGGATAGGATTATGCGGTTTGACCAGGAGCATGGCCAGGAATTCCGGGCCTTTCTGGACCGCAATTTCCGAGGTTACTCGGGCGAAATCCTGGAGGCGTTGGCGCGGGAGGACTGGGCGCGCTATCGCAAAATAATGCGCAAAGGAAAAGCGCGTTTCTGGATGAGATTCGCTTCCACAAAACCGCTTCAGACCATGCGGTTCCTGTCGGCCCGTGTGATTGAGAGCAGGCAACGGTATCTGGCGCGGCCCTGCGGTCCGGTGGTCAAGGCGTATGTGGAGGACGCCCGGGCGCGTGAACGTTTTGTAGCGATTCTCACGAACTTGACGCGACTCAACTTTATCGATAAATGGTACGAGCGGCGGCGCGGTTCGCTGCCCGACAAAGAGGCCTTGGTTATCAGGGAGCAAGGCGGATTGCTGATTGAATGGACCCGGCCCGAGCAGGCGGACTTAAACATCACGAGCGAACTTAGTTGCACCGCGATCTCGCGGTTCATTATGGACGTGCTGGTGGGCCGACACGCGCCGCTGTTCCTGCGCGATACCGTGCAGCCGCATCTCCGCGCCTGCCCGAAAACTTTGGTGGAAGCATGATGGTCGAAGAGGTCAAAGCGGGGGCTTTGGGACTGCAAGAGTTGTACCCTATCGGGGAGCTTACCCCAATCCGACCCGTGCGCATCGCTTTGGTTGGCCCGGATGGCGTGGGCAAGTCCACGACCATCTCCGCGCTCGAGGACTGGTTCCGGGAAGCGCTCCCGCGGGTCGCGTTCGAGGTAAGGCAGTGGCGGCCCAACCTGTTGCCGGATCTGGGCGCTTTTCTGGGTAAGCCTTCCGCTCCCGGTGAGAAAACCCCGCCGCGAAGAAAAGCCGGGCGCTTTCAACTGGTGCGGCTCTGCTACTATTTTCTGGATTTTCTGATCGGCTCGTGGTGGAAAGACCGTTTGCGCGCACCCGCGGCCTCGTTGATTGTTTATGACCGGTGCGCTTTGGACATGTACGTCGACCCGGTGCGCTTTGGCCTCAAATCGGCCTTCGGCACCCGCTTATTGTATAAGCTAACGCCGCGGCCGGACCTTACCATTCTGCTGTATGACCATCCCGAGCGGATCTGGCAAAGAAAACAGGACCTGACGCGGCCCGAGAGGGCGGAACAGTTAGCGACCTGGCTGAAGCTGGCCGGGAGCGGCGAAGTCCAAGCGGTGATTCGGGTCGACGCCGGCCCCGAGGTTGTCGCGGCCCGCATTCTCAACCTGGTGCTGGACGCGATTGTCCGCAAGAACGGCCTAGCGCCGCGGGCGGGCGCCGAGCCCGGTTCGGTGACACTGCGGCGGGTAGGGGAAGCGATCACGGGGCGCTCGGCGAAATCGTTCTTCAGTTCCGAGCGGCAGAGGCGGATGCTCGAGACGGCCCGGTTCGCGATTTTACCCAGCGAAAACAAGCCTCGTTTTTTGGTGCCGCTGGCGAGTCGCGCTTCCGCGGCAAGAGCTCTGCAGATCTACAACCCGCAAACCTTTCGATCCCGGACAGGGAAGCGCTGTCTGCAAGCCGGGCTGCGAATCGGTCTGGCTCAACTGTTGTGGCGCGTTCGCCGTTCCCTGTGGATATCCGCCGCTTTGGCGCCGGAAGCCTGGAGCGATGCGCTGCTGGATCGGCATTTGAGCCAGAAACTGGGGGGGCCGAACCTGGTGTATGCGGTCTCCCTCGGCACTCCCAATCGTTCGCAAAAGCCCGTTCTGCAGTTAATGGAGACGAACGGTCGCATCGCCGGCTACGCCAAAGTGGGTTGGAATGAACGGACCATCGCACTGGTGCGAAATGAGGGCCGAACCCTGGAACAACTCTCTGGGATCCAATTCTCCGCAGCGATTGTTCCGCGCGTTCTCCACTCGGGCCTGTGGCGCGGATATTACATTTTGACGCAGAGCGCGCCAGAGGGAACCCCGCGCGAAAGTCCCTCGTATCTGGACGGACGGCACCTGCGGTTCCTGATTGAATTGCAACGCGCCCAAGGTTCTTTGCGCAAGTTGCCATGGAGCGCCCTATCTCCGGAGTTTTCGAATAAGCTCGACGAACTGAACCAGCGCGGCTTTCAATATTATTCCCATTTGATTGAGACCGGAGTTGCCACGTGCGGCCGATTGTTAGAGAGCGCTTTGGTGCCCTGCGGCCTTGGCCACGGGGATTTCGCTCCGTGGAATATCCGCCTGGCCGGGAGCAAATTGCTGGTGATCGATTGGGAATACGGCTCCGACACCCACCCTCCCCTATGGGATCTGTTTCATTTCCAGATCTCGAGCGGGACGGAGTTGAGAAACCTGCGAGCCTCAGACTTATACCGGAATGTTTCCGAATCTGGCCCCCTGCGAGGCTTGCTGACACAGTATTGCGACGCCTTGGCGATTCCCATTGCCTGGATCGAACCGCTGCTGGTCGCCTATCTCTGCGATGCGCTCCACAAAAATCTGGTGTTGCATGGAGCGGTGCCCAGCCCGACCGATCAGGTGGTCCGCTCGACGCTGGGCCATCTGCTTGCGATCCTCTGCCGTCCTGGCTTGAGCCTATCCGGAGCAGGGCAAGCATGACCACACTGAAAGTGCTGATGTCGGCTTATGCCTGCGAGCCCAATCGCGGCTCGGAACCCGGGGTGGGCTGGAACTGGGTAAGCCAGATGGCGCGGAGCCACGCGGTCTGGGTGATCACCCGGCGGAATAACCGGAGCGTGATCGAGGCCGAGTTGGCCAAGGCTCCCTTGCCGAATGCCCGCTTCGTCTACTACGATCTGCCGCGCTGGGCGCGGTTCTGGAAGCGCGGCCACCGCGGCGTTTATTTCTACTACTATCTTTGGCAAGTGGGCGCCTATTTGCAGGCGCGGCGGTTGCATTCCAAAGTCAACTTCGATTTGACGCATCACGTCACCTTCGTAATGTACTGGATGCCCAGTCTGATGTGGTTGCTGCCCGTTCCATTTCTGTGGGGGCCAGTAGGTGGGGGTGAATCCACGCCCAAAGGGTTCCTGTCCGCGCTGGGCCGGAAGGGCCGTTGGTCGGAGATGTTGCGCGAGACCGCCCAGGCGCTGGGCCGTTGGGACCCCTTGGTCCGGTTGACGGCGCGGGGCTGCGCCCTGGCCCTCGCCACCACTGGCGAAACCGAGCGGCGGCTGAAACAGATCGGCTGCCGGAACACCCGGGTCTGTTCGGTCATGGGCCTGGACGCTCGGGAAAGGGAGGAGTTGAATGGACTGGCGGCCCCGGAATCGGCTGCGTTCCGCGTTGCCACGGCGGGACAACTGATCGCCTGGAAAGGAGTTGAGTTGGGCCTGCGGGCTTTTGCGGCTCTGCTGCAAGAATATCCGGACGCCGTGTACTGGCTGATCGGCGACGGTCCCCAGAAGCCGCGCTTGCGGGAACTCGCGGAAGAATTTGGCATCGGGGACCGGGTTTATTTCTTTGGAAACTTGCCCCGGGCGGCCGCTCTCGCCAAACTGGCCGCTTGCGATGTGTTGCTCCTGCCGAGTTTGCACGATTCGGGCTCCTGCGTGTGTACCGAGGCGATGGGGCTAGGTAAGCCTGTAGTTTGTATCGATGCCGGTGGGCCGGCTCTGCAGGTAACGCGCGAGACCGGCTATAAGATCCCGGCGCAGTCGCCGCCACAAGTGGTAGCGGGCCTGGCACAGGCCTTGGGAGTGCTGGCAGGGGACTCGAACTTACGCCGCCGGCTGGGCGAAAACGGTCGCGCGCGAGTCCAACGAATTTTGAACTGGGACGCGAAAGGCCTCGAGTTCGCGGAGCTCTACCGCCGTATCAGTTTGGGGGAGCGTGGGCCTGTGGCTGCTCCGGTCCGTCTGAGGACGTGCGGGGAATGAGCATGGCGATCCCCTTTCGCGGAGGGCTCCCGTTCGAATGGGCTGCACAACCGCTTCGTCCGTCGCTGCGCCGCACGCCCGAGTTCAGCCTGCTGCTGGTGGTCTGCTGGCTGTTGGGTTTGAGCTGCTTGTCGATGCCCGGACGGGGCGGGCCCCTGGATATGGGCGCCGTGGATTTGATCGCGCTCGGCAAAATCTTCGCGCGGGGCGGTTCGCTGCTGGCTCTCGGATTAATCCTGTTCCGCATGCACGATCACAACCGGATAGTCCCGGTGTTGGGGCGGCTGGTCCCGTTTCTGCTGTTCGCCTGCTGGTGCGTCACTTCGTTTCTCTGGTCGAATCTTAAGGCGGTCAGCTTCGGACATGCCATCGAGGTATTCACGCTGGTCCTGCTGTCGATTGTCACGGCGATCCTGTGTTCGAGCGAAGAGTGTATAGAGAGCATCCTGCAAAATCTATTCCTCAGCTCCCTGGTTATCAGCGTCACGGTCCTGCTGTTAGAATTTCCGGGTATTGTCGCGGGCGAGCGCCCCTCGGGCTTCATGCATCCGAATACTTTAGGGGCGATTTCCGGCACCGGCGTGATCGTTTTAATCGGCTCCCGGTTGTTGTGGAACTGGCGCTGGACGAACAACTTTTGGTGGCCCGGACTCGCTGTCTGCGCGGTGGCCCTTTATGTGGCGCGCTCACGATCGAGCCTGCTGGCCACCTTCCTCGTGCTGACGATCCTGTTTGTGGCGCGGCGCCAAATGTGGTTCCTCACTGTCACCGTGGCGGCCGCCGGTATTCTGTTCGCGCTGTGTCCTTACGTCGAGGCGATAAATCACGTGCCCAGTCACATTGGTTCTTACGTCCTGAGAGGCCAAACCAGCAAAGATCTGATGGAGGGCAGCGGGCGTGACGAGTTGTGGGCCATTGCTTTCCAATCTTTCAAGAACTCCCCCTGGTTCGGGCACGGCTACTTCACCATTACCAGTTCCGGATCGCTGTTCGTATGGAAGAAGCAGCAATTCCAGACCGCGCATAATCTCGGGTTGCACCTGCTTACCGGAACGGGAATTTTCGGAACGGCGTTGTTTGTCTGGGGTCTGGGGGCGGGCTTGAAACCGTGTTTTGAAAAATGGCGGTCGACGACGTACGACCGCAACGCCGAGTTTCTGGGCCTTCTGATTCTAATCTGGTTCCTGGTGCTGGGCGCTTTTGAGATTTCGATGCTGGGCCCGCTCGATCCCGCGGTGGTGCTGTTCTTTGCGGCGTTGGGGATCGTGGTTGGAAACGGCGTAACGCGCGAGATGGCCGGATGAGAGTCCTGATCCTGCACAACCGGTACCGGCAGCCAGGCGGGGAGGATACGGCCGCGCGTAGCGAAGCTGCCATGCTGCGCGACCACGGTGTCGACGTTTTTGAACACCAGGTGGACAACGAAACGGACGACGAGCGAAGCAGTCTGCTGGGTGATGTGGCGCTGCTGGCTCGCTCGACCTGGTCCCAGAATTCTTATGCAAGCGTCCGGCGGATCTGCCGGGAGTTCCGGCCTTCCATCGTACACGTACACAATTTCTGGATGCGGCTGACCCCGTCTGTTCACGCGGCCGCCCACTCCGCCGGCGCCGCCACCGTGCAAAGCCTGCACAATTACCGCTTGGTTTGCGGCAACAGTTTCCTGCTGCGAGACGGCAAAGTTTGCGAGGATTGCGTGGGAACATCGCCGTGGCGCGGGGTGGTTCGCCGTTGTTATCACGATTCCGTAATCGCGTCCGCGGCCGTGGCCCGCTTGATCGCGCACAATCGCCGCCGCGGAACCTGGACGCGCGATGTGGATGCCTTCATTACGCCCAGCGTGAGCGCGAGGACCAGGCTGCTGCACGCGGGAATGCCGCCCGAGCGCTTCTTTGTAAAACCGAATTTCACGGAAGATCGGGGCATCGCGGCAGGCCCGCCATCCCACGCGCGCCGCATTGTCTTCGCGGGCCGTTTGTCGTCCGAAAAAGGCCTGCCAATCCTGCTGAAGGCTTGGGCTCGCGTGAAACGCGTGGAAGGCGCTCAGTTGATTGTCGCCGGAGATGGGCCAGAACGGCCTGAGTTGGAAGCATACGCTCGAGACCTCGGCCTGTTGCCGTCAGATCTGGTTTTTGCGGGACGGCTGAGTTCAGAGGACCTCACCAATCAGATAAAAACAGCTCGCGCCGTGGTCCTCCCATCCATCTGTCTTGAAACATTTGGCTCTACTATTGTGGAAGCGTTCTCGTGCGGCCGCGCCGCCATCGTCTCGGATCTAGGAAGTCCGGCGGAGCTCGTGCGCGATGGATGGAACGGCTACAAGGCTCCACCGTCGGATGCGGTCGCGCTAGCGAAGTCTCTCGAAACTGTGCTCCTGAACGATACCCTGGCAGACGAGTTAGGCCGAAATAGCCGGCAGGATTACCTGGCCGGCTTCACTCCCCAGGTTAATTTCCGGATGTTGAGCGGAATCTACCAATTTGCGCTCGAGCATGCACGTGCAACTTCCGGGGCGGATGTTGGCCTGAGCCGCGCGACGACATGCCAGGTCGAGGACACGGCATGCCGGGTATGATGCCGGTTCCACCCAAGACCTCGGTGCTCGGCGTCGGAGTAAGCCAAGCCGATTACGGCCAGATTCTTCGCCTCTGCCGGGAGTGGATCGATCAGAAGCGCGCCTCGTCGTCTAAGGACAGCCTCGCGGACAATGTTCAGCCTGCGCGGTACACCGCCATCCTGACTGTCCATTCGGTGATGACGGCTTTTTTCGATCCGGCTTTTCGAGCGGTACTGAACCAAGCGACGCTCGGCACGTCCGATGGAATGCCGCTGGTATGGGCTGCGCGATCGTTCGGGGCAAGCGGACAACGTCGCGTGTACGGACCGGACTTAATGCTGGCTCTGTGCGGCCAGGCGCAACGTCTCGGACATCGCATATTTTTATATGGAGGGCGGGATGAAACCTTGCCGGTACTCCGCTCGCGCCTGCTCGCCCGATTTCCGAAGCTGCAAATTGCAGGTGCGTACTCGCCTCCCTTT
>JBBSHP010000135.1:0-8755 GCA_038232555.1 Bryobacterales bacterium | reverse complement strand
TTTATAGCCCCGGCGGTAGTCGAACTTGTCTACTGCTTTCATCAGGCCGATGTTGCCTTCCTGAATGAGATCGAGGAACTGCAGGCCGCGGTTGGTGTATCGTTTTGCGATTGACACCACCAGGCGGAGATTGGCTTCGATTAACTGCTTCTTGGCGGATTCAGCTTCCTGCTCGCCGCGCTCGACGATTTGTAGAGTGCGCCGGAGCTCTGCCGCGGTGGCTCCGCAATCTTCCTCAATCTGCTGGACGCGCAGGGTACAATGCCGCAACTCTTTGCGGAGATCGCGTGAGAGCTGATTATGCCCGTTCTGCGGCTCCTCAATCCTGCGCTGGATCTTGGATATCTCGCGCTCCACCGGCTTCAGATCGTCAACCGCGGCTCGAAGCCGGTCAGCCAGGCTGCGGCGAATGGTCGTGCCGAACTGGATGCCGCGAATGATTCGCGATACCTGGACCATCGCACGCGCCTGGCTATAGCGCAGGCTGCGATGCTGTTTGGGCTTCATGCTGCGGGATACGGCGTGCAGTCTTTGACGAAACTGCTGCGACTTCTTGTAGTGCTTCTCGACCTCGTCGATCTTGACCAGGATCTCTTCGGTCTGGTTGGAGAAATCCTCATCCGTGATCACGGCCTCAGGCAGGACCAGAATGTCCTTCACCTCCGTGACGCCCTTGCGCAGATCCTCACCCAGTTGGACGATCTCGCGAATGACGAGAGGCGATCGGGAGAGAGATTTTCGGACGCTCCATTGTCCGCGTTCGTTGCGCTTCGCGAGCTCGATTTCACCTTCCCGGGTAAGCAGCGGAACACTGCCCATCTCGCGCAGGTACATGCGCACCGGATCGTTGGTTTTATCAACGCCCTCCTGAACCAAATCAAGGTCCGCAAGGTCGTCACTTTCGTCCGTTTTCTTGTCGAACTCAACGAGTTTAGGCTCATCGAGAATCTCTACGCCGGCCGTATCGAGATCTGTGAGCAGATCGTCCAGGTCGCGGCTGAAAGGGACGTCTTCGGTGAGCAACTCGCTAACATCGTCGTACAGGGCGAAGGACTTTTCTTTGCCGGTTTCCATCGATTGTTTCACCCGACCGATTTGGTCATCAAATTCCGCCGGAACCCCATTTTTTCCCGGCGATCGGTAGCGCGGTCCCATTCAGTTTACACCAACCCCATTGTGCATTTCCCGTTAGAAGCGTTTCAACGAAAGCTCATTCAACTGTTGCATCAAACGCAGAGCTTCAGGGATATTACCGGTACGTTCGGCAGACTTGATTCTATCGCGCAGGCCAGTCCTATGCAGGTCCCGGTTCTGATTCTCTAAAGTCCGCAAACACTGGACGGCCTGATCCAACGCTCTACTCTCTTCCCCTAATTCATCGGCAAAAACCACCTTGGCCAATAGGTCGCGTTCGGTCTCATTCAGGCGGGCTTCCAGTGCTGCAAAGGCGGATGCCGGACCATCCACCCGCGCATCCAACGACGACATCGCCACCAGAATGTTCCGTGTTGAAAACGGTCCAGTAATCTCCAACTCCAATAATCGCGGCAAGACCTGCTCACGGGCGGCCGCGCTCACCAGCAAAGCGTTCAGCAGCAGCTTCTCCAGCGCATGCGTCTCGATGGGCCGGTGTTGTGGCGCAGCCTCGCGGCGATCGGTAGCGGCTCTGCGGAATTGATCGAGCACCAGGCCCCGCTCGATTCCAAGATAGCCAGCGACTTCCCCCGCGATGGTGGCGCGTTCCAACCGGTCCGAGACGCGCTGGATGGCCGGCATTAAGAATTGCAGTCCGGCGATCCTGCCCTCAGCGGTGCGCATATCGAACTTTTTACGCGCACGGTCGGAGAGCCATTCGAAATAACCGGCTGCGCCCTCCAGTTTGGTGCGGTAGGTATCCGCGCCGGCCTGTTTGACATACTCGTCGGGATCCAGGCCGCCTTCCAGTTCCAACACGCGCACGCGCATGTTTTCATCCAGCAACATTTGTATGTGGCCCGCCGCTGCATCCGCTCCCGCCGCATCCGGATCGTAGTTGACTACAATCTTCTCCGAGAATCGCTTGATGGCGCGCACCTGCGTGTTGGACAAAGCGGTGCCGCAACTGGCCACCACGTTGTGTACTCCCGCCGAGTAGACACCGATCACATCCATATAGCCTTCCACCAGAACGGCGCGGTCCAGCTTGCGAATCGCGTCCTTGGCGCGATGCAGGTTGTAGAGCACATAGCTCTTGTGGTAAGTCTCCGTCTCGGGCGAATTCAGATACTTCGGCTCATCCCCGGCCTTGAGGGCGCGCCCGCCGAACCCGATGGGCTTGCCGGCCTCATTATGGATAGGAAACATCAGGCGGCCGCGGAAACGGTCGTAGAAGCCGCCACCATCCTGACGCTTCATCACGAGGCCGCTTAGTTCGAGCTGAGCCGGGGGAATGTGTTCCTGCTCGAAGCGGCGGCACAACTGATCCCAGGAATCCCCCGATACCCCGAGCCCGAATTCGGCGATCTGGGCATCGCTGACTCCGCGTTTTGCAAGATAAGCGCGCGCGCCGGCCCCCTGTGGCGATTGCAGGTTGGATTGGAAGAGCCGGTTCGCGCTCTCGTGCATCTCGATCAAGGCCGCCCGCAGCTTGGACTGTGGATCGCTGTACTCATTGCGCTTGGGTACCGGAATACCGTTCCGCTCGGCCAGCATCTTGAGTGCATCGAAGAAGCTGATGCGCTCCATCTCCATCACGAACTTGAGGACGTCTCCACCGGCTCCGCATCCAAAGCATTTGTAAAACTGGTGCGTGCTGTGCACCGAGAAGGAAGGGCTCTTCTCATTGTGCAAGGGGCAGAGACCTTTATAACTGGGACTCCCGCCGGCCTTTTTAAGGCGGACGTACTCGCCGACTACCTTGACGATGTCGACTGAGGATTTGACCTGCTCCAAAAAATCCATGTGCATCCGATAGGTGTATTATCTCTGTTTCGGCTAAAACAATTTCATAATAAAATGTATTCCGATGGCCGTCAGTAAGATCTGATCTGGCGATGTCCGGGGGCCGCGTGTTGCGCGCTCGGGCAACCTCAATCGAGGGCGAAGGCCAGCAGCACATTCCCTGCCATGCCGCCCAAAGCGCCGTAGCCCGAATTCACGAATAGCATGCCGTTGGCGATGGTCGGGCCGGCGGCGTTCAACGATCCACCTTTGGCCTTAACGCCATTCACCGTCTCGAACTCACGCAGGGTATCGAAGTCCCAGATGGGGCTGCCGTCCGAGGTGGCGTAAGCGCGCAAGTGACCATCCATCGATCCTGAAAAGACCACGCCGGGAATCACCGTGGAAGGCGCCATCTGGGAAGGAGTGCAACCTGGCTTGCCCGTGCAGGTGGGTTTCACCGGCGGCGCGTACCAGACCTTCTCCCCGGTGGCAATGTTGAGAGCGTACAGGCCACCGCCGATGAGCGACCCGTCCGGCCCCTTCACGCCGAAGTCCGACAGCGGCACGTAAACGGTCTTCTCGTCAGCAGCGGATCCCCACATGATTCCGCCGAGCGCACCGCCTTTGCCGATTCGCATCGTCCAGAGGATCTCGCCTTGCTTGTCGGGATTCAGTCCATGCACCACGCCCGATTTCTGGCCCACAATGAGAACGTCTTTGCCGTTGACGGTTCGCAGGATCGGCGAGGAACCGATATCGACATCCGGACCCCTGGTTTCCGGACAGCTTCCCTTATTGGGATTGGAGCAGGCAAAGTTCCAGTGATCGCCCTCGGTCATCTGGCTCGACCAGCGTAGAGCTCCCGTTTCGAGGTCCATGGCTAAGATGGCATCGCTGTACTTGGTGACGGGGTCCGAGTATTGATTGCCCGATCCGGCGTACAGCACCTTCCGCTTGGGGTCGATGGTCGGCGAGGACCAGATCGCTCCGCCGGATGGCCCAAAGCGATCCGTTCCTGCAGGGCTTTGTCCGGTGGGCACGGGCGGGTCCTGGATGCTGTACGTTTTCCAAATCTGCTTACCCGTCCTAGCGTCCAGGGCGACGATGCTGCCACGGAATTTACAGCATGGATATTTCGGACTGCCGGCCGAAACTTCTTCAATGGATGAGACCGGTACATAGAGGCGGCCCTGATACAGCTTGGGCGCGCCCGTCACACGTGCGGACGGACCATTGTCTACCTGCACCTTCCAAAGCAGTTCTCCATTCTGCGCGTCAACCGCATAGAAGTTGGCCTGGACGTCGCCGAAGTAGGCGGCGTTGCGACCGTTGGCCAGCGGGGCGAGCGTGATGGCACTCCGAACCGTGACGGGCGCTTTATAGGTCCAGTAGATGCAGCCAGTGCGCGCATCCATCGAGTAGACCGTTCCATCGGCGCTGCCCAGAAACAAACGCCCACCGGCAATGGTGGGTTGGCCATACACCACGCCAGCACCCGGGAAGCCAAAGGCCCAATTCAGCTTCAAATTGGGAACCTGTTGGGGCGTGAGTCCAGCCAGCTTGGCGAATTGAAAACGCGTGTTCTCCAGATCGACACCCCAGCCGTTCCAGCCAGTGAGGTTGGGCACGGGAGAGCCTGCATCGGGACATGTATTCGCTTTGGCGGGGCCTGCCGCTGGGATGGTGCCCGCAACCAGAAAGTTAGCAACCGCTTCACGCTCGGATGCGGTGAGCTCCGCGCCTTGCGCCTTCATTGCACCGGTCCCCAACGCGGTAACGATGGACTTCCTGGGTAAGCGGGAGAGAGCCTCAGGGGACGGAGTCCGATTCTCACCGCCGACGGGCTTGTGACAGACTGCGCAGTGTTTCTGGAAGACGGCGCCGCCGTCCTCAGTAGCAGCGAACAGGCCCACCGATAGCGGCAGCAGCAGAAGCAAACGCACCATGTGGGAATATTATAGACCGCGCCCGGACTGCTATAGCAGTGCGGGCTTCAACGCATTCTCGTCCAACGCTGCGCGCGGCCCAGTCTCCGCTCTGCTTTGCAACCAGACTACCAGCACCGCCCCGAGATACAGCGCTCCGCCTACCAGCAAAGTCGCTCGCAAGCCTATATAGATGGCTAGAAGAATGGCTGTGCCGGAACCCATCACGCTGGCTGCCGCGTTCAAAGACCAGGCCCAACGGACAGCTTGCGGGAAGCGCTGCTCCAGGCGGGTGAGCCCGGTGGGGAATGGGACACCCATCAGAAAGCCGGCCGGCGCAATCAGGCATACGGCAATCAGCATCTTGACCGCGAGCGGCAGACCAACACCAGCTTGCGTTATCGGAGCGACGACAAAAGCCAGCAAAGTAATCACAGCAACGATCGCGAACAGAATCCACTGGAGGCGCGGGTCGGAAGCACCCGCAATGAATCTGCGGCTGAAGAAACTTCCCAAGCCACTTGAGATCAGCATCGAGAAAACAATAACGGTGAGCGCGTAGGTGGGGTGGCCCAGGAACAGGACAAACTTCTGGATCAAAGCCACCTGGATCAAGATGTAGCCGACGCCAATGAACACGAAATACCACAAAAACCTGCGCACGCCGGGCTCGGTGGGCAAGCGGGCCCGAAGCAGCAAGGGAGGGAGCGCGAGAATCACGATTGTTGCGAGGACGCTGATGCCTACCAGGCTGAACAGCAGCGGAAGAGCGCGATTCACCTTCGCATCCGCGGCAATGGCGGGCTTGGTGAGCACGGCCCAAACATCCTGTGGCTGGACCGTGTAGAAAAAGAAAGGACGGTCGTCACCGACGGGCGACACATCAAAGGGATATTCTTTCCAGAACCGGCGCGGGTCTGGACTGTGCAGCAAATTGCCAAAAGCGTTGTGCGGTTCCTGGCCCGGAAAGTACAGCGACTGCATGGCCGGGTTCTGCGCCATGGCCGCCCGGGCATTGGAAACATCTCGGGCGGAAATCTCTTTGCGGAAGATCAGGACGGTATCCTGCGCGCCCCATTGGTGAAGCTTTTCGTTGTCCTCGCGCACCACGATCACATGTTTGGACGGGTCCTTCTCGCCCAACTCCCCGAGGGCCTGCATGGCCAACGAGATCAGCCGCAGCGATTCTCGCGGCGGGTCGAAACCCCAGCGTGTAAACACCATCAGGCCATCGTCGGTGAGATGGCTGAGATAGTCGCGAAATGCATCGGAGGTGTAGAGATTGTTCTCGGAAAGAGCAAAAGCACCCGCGGCTGTGGAAGCCCAGGTGTCCACCAGAGTGGCCTGCAGGACCTGATATTTGTCCGGACTGCGGCGAACGAAACTGCGGCCATCCTCGACGAACAGGTGCACTTCCGGGCGGAAGTAAATACGCCGGCTCTCGTTCGCAAACTGCTGCCGCATGACGGTATTCGCGATGATGGGGTTGATCTCGACAGCGGTGACATCGTGACTGCCGCCGGCCAAAGCGCGCGCGACGTCCCACCCGCCGCCCGGTCCGATAATCAGGGCCTTGGCGCCTGGCCGTATGCTATAGGCAATCCCCGGTCCTTGAGTCAGAAGCTTGGTGCGTTCCGCCGCATCCAGCCGGTCCAGATCGAAGTTGGGAATTCCGGTGGCCGCATCGGCATCAATGATGATGCTCAGCATCCCTGAGGATTCGTGTGCAACTCCAATCCGCGAGAAGCTGTTCCAATGACTGAACAACTCCTTGGGAAGCTTGCTGCCTTTGGCATAGTGAACGTCGATCAGGTGTTCGCGCGCATTGTATGCTGTCAGAGCGACGAATCCGAGCGCCAGGGCTACCGAGACAACGCGCCCCGTTTTCCCGTTGGCCAAGTTGTACCAAACCGCGGAAGAAGCGGCCATGATCACAGCCACGGCCAACACAGTGTTCGGTCCACCCAGAGTGTTGAGCAGCGGCACGAGTAGCAGGCAACCGCCGGAAGCACCCAGCAGGTCGAAGAAATAAACCCGGTCGACGCGCGCGATGGTTTCGGAGACTACGAGCGAGACGATCGCGCCCGAGAACAAAAAAGGCAACGCGCTCACCAGATAAATCAGTGCGAGCGTGGCATTGCTCAGTTCACCCGAGCGCGTGATGATGAACACCAACGCCAGCAGAACCGCTCCGGAATCGAGCGCTGCCAAGGTGCCCAGCTTGGCGTAGAAATTACCCTTCCATTCGGCGATGACATAGGAGAGAATCCCGCCGACGCCTAACCCAAACAAAGCGATCGAGATTGCGAGAAATGCAAAATGATAGTAGAAGACGACGGAGAAGATACGGGTGAGGGAGAGTTCCAGGATGAGCGTGGCCATGGTGGTGAGCGCCACTCCCAGATAGACCTGGGGCCACCGGGCCGCGCCTGTGGGATGGCCCATCTCGTAGGATGAACTGATGCGGGACAACCTTTATGATATCGCCGGTTTATTGCGACCGGCCGCCGCCCAGCAGTTAGGAGGAGTGGCTACCGTGCGGCGGCCCGCCGTTCTTCCCCATATAAGCAGACGGACAGCAGGCCAGCGGGGTTGCTGCGACTATAAACGGATTAACGCGCCATAAACTCGCGCACTTCTCTGAGCAGGGTCTCACTTCCCAGGGCGCCCTTGTTGATAACGCGCTCCACGTGCCCATTCAGCCGGGCCCGGTCTTCCGGCGTGAGATCCTGGGCGGTCACAACCACGATGGGAATGGCGCGCCATTCCTCGCGTTTGCGAACCTCCAAAGCAAATTCGAACCCGTCCATGTTGGGCATCATCAGATCCAACAGGATCAGATTCGGGGCATGCTTCGCGATACAGGCGAGCGCCTCCACTCCATCGGACGCCAAGGTGACTCGCCAACCTTCGTTTCTCAACATGGAACTCAATAGCTCGCGTGAGTCGGGATCGTCTTCCACCAGCAATACGTGGCAAGGGGAAGGAGTGCAGGAGTGCCGTCCCAACACCTCCGCCAGTTTTTCGCGCGTAATCGGTTTCATCAGATACTCCGCTGCGCCAAGTGCATATCCCAGGCCCCGGTCGCCCATCATCGTCGCCATAATGACTGGAATCTTGCAGAGATCCGGGTCGGACTTAAGGGCCTGCAGCACGGCCCAGCCGTCCATACCGGGCATCATCACATCCAAGGTGATCAGGACTGGCCGGATTTCGCGCGCCAGACGTAAACCCTCTTCCCCGCTGGAAGCCGGGACGGCGTAGATGCCCTCCCGGTTCAGGTAACGGAGCATCAGATCGCGCGCGGATGCGTCGTCATCAATAACCAAAACAGTGGACTTCCCCGGCACGCGGGAGCGAGTGCTTGCCGGGGCGATCTCCACCTGATCCGTTGCGCTAGAGAGCGGCATGCGGGGAAGCCGCATCGTGAATTGCGAGCCTACCCCTAGCGTGCTCTGTACAGCGATATCGCCCCCCAGCATCTGACAGAATCGGCGTGTCAGTGCCAGCCCTAAACCAGTGCCTCCGAACTTGCGAGAGGCGGAGTGATCCAATTGCGAAAAGGGCAGGAATAGCCGGTCCAGCGATTCGGGCTTAATGCCTATGCCCGTGTCAGTGATCTTGAACCCGATCCATTCGGGTCCGCTGCCCGGTTCGACAGCAATCTCCAGGGTGACCGTTCCATGCTCAGTAAACTTTGCGGCGTTCGATAACAGATTCAGGAGACACTGCCGGACCTTGGTCGCGTCAGAGTTCATTTCCCCTAAATCGGGACCGGCCTTGATCTCGAAAGTGTTGCCGTTCTGTGCCATCAAAGACCCGACCGTTACGCCCACATCGTCTACCAAGGCCTCCACGTGAAAGGTCTCTCGATAGAGGTCCATCCGGCCCGCCTCGATCTTGGATAA
>JBBSHP010000134.1:0-8809 GCA_038232555.1 Bryobacterales bacterium | reverse complement strand
CGCCCTTGCGTTTCGCTATGACTTCACCTCCATCAGGTTGTCAAAAGGACTTTCACCTTCGAGCTGTCGAACATGCTCGGCACACATACGAGTCGCTGGCGACGATCTCGCCGGCGCATATCTATAACTTGCGCAAGAGCCGGAACTACCGGCAGCGCTGGCTGAGTTACCACAAGACCCGACCGGTACCCATTGCGATCGGCGAGCGGAGGCGGCCGAACCCGGACGGTCAACCTGGCTATCTGCGAGTGGATACGGTTCATCAAGGAGACCGGGACGGAGTCAAAGGTGTGTATCACATCAACGCGGTGGATGAGGTGACGCAATGGCAGGTGGTAGGAGCCGTGAGTTTCATCAGTGAAACCTGGTTGGGACCCATACTGGCAGCCATTTTGAAGCAATTTCCGTTCACCATTCGAGGCTTTCATTCCGATAACGGCAGTGAGTATATTAATGGGTCAGTGGCAAGGCTGTTGAACAAACTTTTGATCGAACAGACTAAGTCGCGGCCCCGTCATTCCAACGACAACGGTCTGGTGGAAGCTAAAAACGGGGCAGTCATCCGCAAGCACATCGGTTACGGCTACATTGCGGCAGATCATGACAGTAAGATCCAGACTTTCTATGAAACTTACTTCAACCCTTACTTGAACTTTCACCGGCCGTGCGGACAACCGGAGCTAATCACGGATGCTAAGGGAAAGAGCAAGCGTGTGTATCGCCACTATGCGACGCCTTGGGCAACATTTGAAAAGCTGGAGAACGCCGGTCAGTATCTGAAACCAGGCGAAAGTTTGGAAGCCTTGCGGGAGCAAGCGAAAGCGGAAAGCGACACCGATTCAGCGCGTAGGATGCAAGCGGCCAAACGGAAGCTATTCAGCGTGATTCAGGAGAAGCGCAGTGCCTAACACCACGGACGACTGCAGAAATGCCGGGCGGTGGAAAACGAGGAAAACCAAGGGCAGGTTTTCCGTCTTTTTCCACTGCCCTTGGAAATCGCTGCTGCGATTCCCACATTCCCGCAGTCGCGAGGGGAACGGATGGAAAAGTGGAAATCCAAAGGCAGGATTCCCACTTTTCCACCGCACGAATATCTATTACCAATCCGATACGAAAAAGGAGCCCAGCCCGAGCGGAGCTTTATTCCTTCTCCAGGCTTATTCTTGGATTAGAAAATGCTGCGGCTGATATAATTGCGGGCGGAAAGGAGCTTCGAAACTATGTCTGATTCGACTACCCGGAGAGTGTTCCTGGGTGCGGCCACTGCCGCGGCTGCAGTGCGCGTATGGGGAGCAAACGACAGGATTAACGTGGCGCTGGTTGGACTGGGTGGCCGAGGGACCAACCATTTGAATACCTATGCGAAGCTGCCCGAGGCTCGTATCGCGGCCATCTGCGATGTGGATCAGGCCGCGCGCGAACGCGCCCAAGGGAACCTGCTCAAGGCCGGCGTCGAAAAAGCCAAGGAGTTCGAAGACATGCGGCAGGTCTTCGCCGACCCCACCGTCGAAGCCGTTTCGATTGCGACGCCGAACCACTGGCACGCGCTGGCTGCGATCTGGGCCATGAAAGCCGGCAAAGACGTTTATGGCGAGAAGCCCGCCTGCTACAACATCTACGAAGGGCAGAGGATGGTGCAGGTGGCTCGCGAGACCAAGCGCATGATGCAGGTGGGCTCGCAACACCGCAGCTTGCCGTTCAAGATGAAAGCCATGCAATCGCTGCAAGGCGGGCTAATCGGGAAAGTCTACATGGCCAAGGGACTGTGCTTCAAACGGCGCGCCTCCATCGGCCATAAGCCGGATGGACCGACGCCGCCCGGCGTGAACTGGGACATGTTTCTGGGACCAGCCCCGATGCGGGCCTTTAACCCGCTCCGGTTCAAGTACAACTGGCACTGGTTCTGGGACACGGGTAACGGCGACATCGGCAACCAGGGCGTCCACGAATTGGGCATTTGCCGCTGGGCGCTGGGTGATCCCGAATGGCCCAAGACGGCGCATGCGCAAGGGGGCAAGTACGCTTATCAGGACGACCAGGAAACCCCGAATACACTGCTGGCCGGCTATGACTTTGGCGATCGCGAAATCGTCTTCGAGGTGCGAGGCTTGCTGACCGGCGCGGAAGGATCTCCGGTGGCGCGCCGGGGAGGACCACCGGCGGATGGAGCAGTGGCTCCGCCTGATTCCCCGACGCCCGTGAGCACCGCTCCCCGCAAGGGCGCACCGCTCAATGTGATGGTCGGAAACCTGTTCTACGGGACAGAAGGTTGGGCCGCCATGAGCGACCAGGGCTTCCAGGCCTTCAAGGGCGAGAGCAATGAAATGATCGTCGACGAACGGCCCGAACGGGGTCAGGGGAGCGACGGGACCAGTCTGCATATGCAAAACTTCCTGGCCGCCTGCCGCTCGCGGAACTCCAAAGATTTGCATGATGAGATTGGCAACGCCTACCTCAGCGCTTCCATGTGCCACCTGGCGAACATCAGCTACCGCACCGGGCGGAAACTCACTTTGACAGCCGGACCCAAGTTCGGGAATGACGCCGAAGCGAACAAGATGCTGACACGGGATTCTTACCGTAAGCCCTACATTGTGTGATCCCGCACGAACCTGGGGCGGAAAATCGCCGTGTGCGTGACCTGCTGAATCACGCGCTGCGGGGGACCGAGGATCACGACATCCAGGACCACAAACTCGTGGCCTTTGCGTTCGTAGCACGCGGCTATGCGGGACCTCACTTGTACCTCTTCGCCGTTGCGAACCACGCTCCAGTTAGTGACAATGCTCGAGGCGTGCAGCCACGGTCCCAGCTTTACGTTTTGCATGAGCGCCTGGTTAGCCAACTCCAGCAGGACGGCCGGATGGGTCAGCGCCTGCGGTCCCACAAACAGCTCGTGCCTTTCGTGGAGTGCCTCAAAGACTCTCGACTGCGATGAGTCGAGCGTGTGCTTCACGGTACCCAGGACGGTGCCTGGAGCGAGTACATCCGGTGCCGCAACCGGCCGCTCGCTCCTGATGGGGAGCGGGCGTTCGGGATAAGCTTCCCAGTCGAAGGCTGCTTGTGTATGTTGAGCCGCCGCTTGACCACTGGCACAAAGCTCTCCCGGCCCGCGCTCAACAGAGACAGCGAGCTCGACCGGGTCCGCTTCGGAATCCCTGCGCGCACGGACCAGCACATCGTCTCCGTCGTAGACAGGTTGTAGCAACTTGATTTGCACGCTGCCTCGTTCCAACCAGGCTAATCCGTATGAATCGATGACGGGTTGGACGGCGTAACCGAAAACCACGACGCCAGGAACCAAGCCTCCTCTCAATCCAAACTGACGAGCGGGGGCATCCGCATGAATGACATTTTCTGAATCGGTGGAGCAATTGCGCGCACGTACCCGATACTCCGGAATTGTTGGCATCGCTATCCAGCTCCGTGGGGGGCCGTAATGGCCCGGCGCACGGCAGCCGAGGGTGCGCTGTCATCGAACACCACGCTTTGACCTTGGACCCTGATGCCGAGCCGTTTCCAGAGCGCGGGTAAATCCACCTGGACCGGCTTGCCGCCCATCTGATCGTAAAGCTGGCTTAAAACATTTACGCCGGTCGCCGTGTCGCCGACTTTCAGTGCACGTTTGAGCGGCCAATCGCTCTGAATACTTCCGCCAGCCTTCAGAATGGCGCGGAACGCGTCTTGCAGGCCTTTGCGATTCTGAGTGCGTTCGCGGATCCGGACGTCCGCGACCAGGCAAAACAGCGCCCCACCCCAGTACGTACGCCCCCAACTGTGCGTGTTATCCAGGCCTTGATCCCCGCTCTCCGGCTGACCCTGCGGCATCTGCCGCACCATGTCGCTCCAGATGGTTTCAGGCGTTAGCTGGCCGGTTTGCACCCGCGCGATCGGCTCAACATAGGTGGCGATACCTTCCTCGATCCAGTGGTTCTCATCGGGAACTGAAGGAAAGCCATAGTGCACGAGTTCATGAGTCAGCATCCAATCCCGATCGAGACGACTCTGGGTGGTGTGGCTTCCGAGCGAAATGCGCGTTAGAGCGCCGCCTCTCCGTCCCCAACTGGTGCCGCCGAAGATGCCGTTTCTGCCGTCCTGGATCCGCACATTTAGTTCGGCGCGCTGGACCGGAAACTGGCCGTAGTACAGAGTCACGGCCTGAACGGCATGGTCGATCCACTGCATCACAGCGTCCGGCTCCAGATCAGGGTGTCCGGGAGTGAATGCGACCGCCAGGACGGAGCGCCCAATCTTGATGTCCTTGGAGGGGAGTGCGGTCTGGTCCGCTGCGAGTACCGCAACGGCAACACACACACCGACACACACACCGGCACTCAGGCGGGACCTCATGCTACCACCGCAGCCTGATCGGGAGTGATCACCGCGCGCATGGCCGCTGCGATCACCTGCTGCGCACGCAGGCCGTCCTGGTGATTAGTCGGAAACGCTTTCCCGGTGCGGCAGCATGCGATGAACTCAGCCACTTCCGCTTTGTAAGCGGCGCCGAAGCGGTCGACGAATTCCGGGAGAGGGCGGCCATAGTCCCGCATGGTGAAGACGCGCCGGGCAATGGGGGAAGTGCGTCCACGAGGCCCGTAGGCCTCGACCACAACCTCCAGCGGCTGCTGCTCGAACCGCCCAATATGGACTTGGCCCTGTTCTCCGTAAATGACGGTTTCGACGCAATAGCCGGATACGTGGTTGCGCGTTACCTGTACTTGGGCCACCAAGTCCTGATCAAACCACGCGTACAGCGTCGCGTCATCGAAGTCCTCCTGGCAGGTGGTGAGGCGGTGACTATGAATTCGGGAACCGATGGCCAAAGCCCGAGTTGGCATGCGGCCCGTCAGCCACAATATTTCATCGACGTTGTGCACGGACATATCGGGCAAGATGCCGCTGCTCTGGTATCCATTCGGCGCGGGGTTGGAATCTTCCAGGGCCGAATAGATCTTGAAGACGCGCCCCACCGAGCCCGTTGCCATCAACTGCCTGGCATATTGGAGAGGCTCATCGAACCGCCTTTGAAAGGCCAGCATCAGGCTCTGGGGATGCAGACGGTCGAGCGCAGCGGCGAGTTCACGGTCTTGCTCCAGGGTGCCCGTCAGCGGCTTCTCGAGCAGGATGCGATGTCCCGCTTGGACCAGCTTGGTGGCGTGCTCATGATGGCGATCGGTGGGGGTGACGACAATGGTCGCACGGCACACTCCGGCCTCCAGCAGTTCCTCCAGCGACGTAAACACCGGCGCGTTCACACCGTTTTCTCTGGCGAAGAGCTGCGCGCGGTGCGGGTCGGAATCCACCAGCGCCGCGATGGAACAGCTTCCCGTCTCTTTCGCTAATTCGGCGACGTGCAAGGCATGGACCGCGCCCATGCGCCCTAGCCCGACGATGGCGAGCGGCAACGGCTCGGATGTGTGCTGTGGCATGGATTTACGGAAACTGCAGTGGGACGGTGTTGCTCTTTTTGCCAGCAAGTTCAATGAGGACCGGTGCATCGGGGGGCGTTCCTGCCGGGATACCGGCGTTGATCTGATACAAGCCCTTGAACCCCGGCGCCAGGCCGCTGTACAACACTTCGGCTTGCGATGAGCCGATTGAGACCTGCGGTCGGGTGATGGTGCTCTTTCCGTCCAGAGGCCCCAATCCCGTCGCATAGATTTCGATATAGGCGCTGCGATTCACGGCCGCAAACAGCCCCGGGGAAATGGACGTCACCGCGACGTTTATGAGATCCGAGGATCCTATGCTAGTGTTTACCGAGACTTGGGCGGAGCCCTCCGATAGAGTATCCGGAACCAGAAAATTCACCTGCTGGTTGTTGGCGAAGAACACCGTGGTGGGCACGCCGTTGATCAAAACGGACGCATCCAGCAAGTTTGTCCCGAACAATGTTGCGATACCGCCGGGCGAAATGCCCGAGACAAATGAAGCGGCGTTGACCACCGCTGCCGCTGCGAAAGCGGGCCGGCCTAATGCCACCGCCGTCGATTGGGGACCGTTCGCAATGGCGAGCGTGAGCTGGTTTACCGGGCCGGGACCGGGAGTCCAGGTGAACCGCACTAAGCCGTTCTCATCGCTCTTGGCAGACACATCGGCACTGCCCCCGCCCGTCACATGGCTGGTGACCCGCACGTTTGGGTAGGGAAGCTGATTCACATCCGTGATGCGAAAAACCACGGGCTGGGAGAGTGCTTGTCCGGCCACGGCCGGCTGCTTATCGCCCGAGACCAGTTCCAGTTTCAGGGCAGCGGCGGAGCTGAGCACTTGGATGTTCGCCACACCTGTCTCATAAGTGAAGTCCGCCGGCTCTACGGTAAGCGTGTCGATGCCGGGGCGCACACCCGAGAGCGCGAACACCACGCGTTCGGCTCCGGCCGGGATGGTGACCGAAGAAGGAGCAGTGACGGCTCCCGAGTTCGTATGGAGCAGCACCGTCAGGGGCGTGGGGGAAGGCGTATCGAGCGAAATCGAGGCGGTACCGGCAGAGCCCGCCAGCACTCCGGCGGCTGGGAAAACGGAAAGGTGCAGGGCGCGTTTGAGCGTGGCATCCGCACTGGCCCGGCTGGCCGTAGCACTCTGATAAAACGTTTCGAAGCCGCTGCGATAGGTCTCAACTTGGGCGATCTGCTCGGCGGAAGGTGTGGAGCCGGGGGGCACAATCAACAGGAACGCGAAGCGGAACCGGCGCTGGGCAACGGTGGAGTCCGGAGTCCGCCGTCCAGTGGAATCGATGAGCTGATCGACGGTGACATCCCGCCTTTGCCCGTTGAAGACGACTCCCGTTTTCGGGCCGCGGTCACCGGAAGAAATTTCAGGAGAGTTGGCGACCAGGAAAGTAGGCGGGACTTCTTCGGGCGCGCGAAAGCCCATGAGGTATTGGTCCAGAGCCGAATAGCCCTGCACCGTGCCAATGGTGGTGAAGCGCGGCGACGCGTCCGGTCCATTGTCCTGAATTCGATTGCCCTCCAAGAGCGATGCTTCTGAGTTGAAAAGAAAGCTCCAGTGCGCCAGCGCACGTCCCAGCATGGGCTTGGCGCTTGCATTCCCTGGATCCGCAACACTAGCGAAGGCCAGAAAAAGATGGCCGGCCTCATGGCCGAGAACGGTGAGCGGTGTGTCGCCTACGGAGAAGCGCGCTGAAACGATCCCGTTCGGGTCAAGCGGATATTGACTCAGCGGACCCATATTCAGAACCGCCTGTAAGCGGCGAGGCGACCCGAATTCCTGGCCGATGTCCACGAGGTCGTCCCCGTAACCGGTCCGGGAATTGCGAGCCGTGACTTCGTAGGCAACCACTCCCGATCCAGCCGAGATGCCTTCGGCGTTGAAAATGACCAGGTAATCATAAGCATCTTCATGCGACTGGTAGAACTTCTGCGCGGTGGTGACGATATCGACACGGTCCAAGCCACTGAAACTCTCGGCGATGGCGCCGCTGAACTCGCTGGCGCTCCCGGTGCTGAATGAGAGCACGGAACTTGTTCCCTGCAACCGGCCCGGAGAGATTCCCACTACGGCAGCACTTACGGCGGTGTCGCTCCAAGCCATCTCAATGCGCCCATCCGGATACAGGCGGAGTTGAAAGCTCTGTGGCCGCCCATTGCTGGAATCGGCGTAGACAGGGACCTGCACCCAACTCACGACCATGCGCGTACTTTCGGCAGTGACGATCACACCCTGTTGCGCGGATGAAGCGGCGGATGGATCGAGGTCGGTATAGAGCGGAGCAATACGCGGTGGGCCAGCGGTGAGCTGTCCGAGAGAACGATCGCTAGTGGAGGAGTCGCCTATGGTGAAGGAGACATTGCCGTCGGAATTGATGAATAGCTGCTGGTATTTCTGGCCGTAGAAAGGGAACGGGAACGGGAGGCTGAATGGCTTGGAGTCGTCATCCTTGAGAATGACGCGAGTGCCTGAGGCGGGGGCAGCCTCGTCGTAGCTGGCGCCCGTGACCTGAAACGTGTAGGCCGAAGCCGCGCGGTTGACTGGCAGAAATGTGAGCGTTTTCCGATTCAGATCGAAAGGATTACGGCGGCCGATCACTCCGTTGTTGTCGTCGATGAGGGCGATTTGCCCGATGTCCTGCGATTGCGAAGATGCGACCTGGGAAGTTGTAGAAGATAACGTCTGAGAGAAGCGCAGATTGCGCGCCACCCACCGGCGATGTAGGAATAACTCTTCCCGGGTTCGCTGCGCATGGGTTCCGCATGCCTGCGAGTCGTGGCGGGCCAGAACCGGCCCCTGGAGGAGAGCGCAAAGAAGCGGTAGAACGGCGAGCTTCCGCATAATAAGGACTACTTTTATTGTAAGATGACTTTCATAGAGGATCGAAGGGCGGGTGCCGCCGGGGCCGGTGAGGCTGCCGCTGCGCTTGCAGCGCATCTGCGGATATTCTTGCGAGTTTGCGTTTTTTTTCATCCCGGCTCCCTTAAGTTTATGAAAACACGTACCGGTCTACCGTCGTGCGGCGCAGGTTCGATTCAGAGATGCGCGTGTCAGCAAAGATGCGCAGCAAATCGCGATGCGGCTGGAACGCTCCCTGGGGAGCAGTACCCCTGCAATCTAATTTTAAGGGTTAGGGTTGCCGCCTCAGTGTGGAACGATTCAGTTTAGGCCCGGAACTGCCTGAGGATGCTGGAGAAAATAAAAGGGCGGGCGCGGTGACTCGGCGTTTCGGCCGGGCTGAAACGTCAGGGAGCGAGAAGGGAAAAGGCGTCCTAACGAAGCGAAGGGGCGTGTTGGTGAAGCTTTATGAAAGCGGGCGGTTGTGTATTTTGTGAGCGTTCGACGTGGCGGGGGCTGGAGT
>JBBSHP010000133.1:0-8811 GCA_038232555.1 Bryobacterales bacterium | reverse complement strand
GCCGATTATGTAATCGATCTCGGTCCAGGGGCGGGACGGCTGGGCGGGGCTTTAGTAGCGGCCGGCACTCCCCGGGAGATTCAAGACAATCCCAACTCGCTAACCGGTCAATACTTGTCGGGACAGGCCAGGATCGAAATTCCGGCGCAGCGGCGTCCCGGCAATGGCAAGGAACTGGTGGTCCGGGGAGCCCGCGAGCATAACTTGAAGGACGTCACGGTGGAGTTCCCGCTGGGATGCCTGGTGGTAATCACGGGCGTTTCCGGTAGCGGTAAATCGACGCTGGTGAACGACATCCTGTACCGGTCCGTAGCGCGTGAACTGTATGGATCGCGCGCGGAGCCGGGCGTGCACGATTCCATCAAGGGACTGGAGCATATCGACAAAGTAGTGGAGATCGATCAGTCGCCGATTGGGCGGACGCCGCGATCGAATCCGGCAACGTATACCGGGGTGTTCTCACCGATTCGCGATCTGTACGCCATGCTGCCGGAATCGCGTGAACGCGGCTACAAGGCGGGCCGGTTCAGCTTTAATGTGAAGGGTGGGCGGTGCGAGGCGTGCCAGGGAGACGGGCTAAAGCGTATCGAGATGAACTTTCTGCCGGATGTGTATGTCACGTGCGATGTGTGCCGCGGCCACCGCTACAATAGCGAGACGTTGCAGGTGAAGTACAAGGGAAAGTCGATTGCGGATCTGCTGGCAGCGACGGTGGAAGAGGCCCTGGGCGCGCTGGAGAACATCCCGCAGATTCACGCCAAGCTACACACGTTATATGACGTCGGGCTGGGCTATATTCACCTGGGACAGTCTTCGACCACACTGTCGGGCGGCGAAGCGCAACGTATCAAGTTAGCAAAGGAATTGAGCAAGCGCCAGACTGGACGGACGCTGTATATTCTTGATGAGCCGACTACTGGTCTGCACTTCGAAGATGTGAAGCGATTGCTGGATGTGCTGCAGAGACTGGCGGACCTGGGCAACACAGTGCTGGTGATCGAACATCACCTGGATGTGATCAAGGCCGCGGATTGGGTGATCGACATGGGCCCTGAGGGGGGCGACAAGGGCGGCTACGTGGTAGCGAGCGGCACTCCCGAGGATATTCTGCGCAGCAAGCGCAGCCATACGGCGCGGGCCCTCGCCAAAGTTCTGCCGGGCGGGCTACAGTTCGCCGAGCCGCAGCGTCGGGCCCTGGCGATGGTCAAGGCCACGCTGTGAGCAGGTACCGCCAGCAGCCGATCGAACTGGCGGGGCTGCATACGATTCCGATTGCGGCGCGGGGTGGCAAGGTGCAGATCCGGCATTTTGCGAAAGCGTACACGCGGGGGGCGGGCATGCAGGGCTGGCTCGATTTCTTGCCTGATATCTTAGCGGCGCAAAGCCTGCGGGCGGTGGTGCACGCGCTGGTTGAGGCAAAACGGGCAGAGCGGGCGATCATCTGGGGACTGGGCGGCCACGTGGTGAAGTGCGGACTAGCGCCGGTGCTCATCGACCTGATGCAGCGCGGATATGTGAGTGCCTTCGCGATGAATGGCGCGGCGGCAATCCATGATTTCGAGATTGCGATTGCGGGACACACCAGCGAGGACGTGGAAGCGGTACTCCCCGATGGGCGCTTTGGAGCGGCTGAAGAGACTGGCCGTGAGATGAATCTCGCCATTCGGGAAAACGAGAGTGTAGGCTTCGGCGAGGCGCTGGGCCGGAAGTTAGAGGGACTAACAGACCCTGGCTTCGGCCATTTCAGCCTGCTGCACGCGGCGTATCAGGCCAAAGTCCCGGTGACCGTACATGTCGCTATCGGAACCGACACGCCCCACACGCATCCCGCAGTGGATGGAGCAGCGTTGGGGCGGGCCACGCATCGCGACTTCAGGCTGCTGTGTGCTCTGGTGAAGGAGATTCACGATGGCGGCGTGTACCTGAATGTGGGGTCCGCGGTGGTGCTACCGGAGGTGTTTCTGAAAGCTATATCGGTGGTGCGGAATTTAGGTAATCCGTTGACTAATTTCACGACCGCAAATTTTGATTTTCTGCAGCATTACCGGCCCACCGCCAATGTCGTGAACCGGCCCCATGCGGAGTCGGGCGGGAAAGGCTACTCGATCACCGGTCACCACGAGATCATGGTTCCACTCCTGGCAGCGGCACTCATTGAGGCGGAGGCATGACTCCGCGCGAGAGGCCCACTGCAGAATGGGATTTCGCAGATTTGATGATGTTCATCACGCTGGCGTTCTTTGCCATGGTCCCGGCGCTGATAGGGGTGAAGGTACTTGCGGGCATCGTTCCGTTCGGAATACCCTTCCTTGCTCTGTTGTCCCAACTGCTCTGGTACATCTTGATTTTTTTGGCTTTATGGCTGCTTTTGAAGATCCGTTACGGCGCCCCCTTCTGGAAATCGCTGGGCTGGCAGTTTCCGTTTCGGGGAGCGGGAGTGGCGCTGCTGGCCGGACCATTTCTCGTACTTACACTGGGTCTGATTGCAATTCTGATCCGTACTCCGGTTCTGAAGCCGCCGTTCGAACAGATGATGGGCAACCGCCCGACCGTGATCCTGTTCGCTCTGTTCGTAGTGGTGCTGGGGCCGTTAAGTGAGGAGCTTGTGTTTCGCGGTTTTCTGCTTCCCTTGCTGATGCGCCCTCTGGGAGTGGCTGGCGGCATCGTGAGCACGGGTTTGATCTTCGGGGCTCTGCACGCTTACGAGTACGAATGGTCCTGGCGGCATTCGCTGTTGATCGCTCTGGCGGGAATGGCATTCGGGTGGGCCCGCTACGCATCAGGATCCACGGCGGCTTCAACGTTTATGCACGCAACCTTCAACCTGACACAGTTCGTGGCTCTACTTGCTCAATCGGGGATTCCCAAAAACTAATGGTGGAAACAATTCAGTGGACGGATTCAGGCGTGGTGATGATCGATCAGACCAAACTGCCGAGCCAGGAAGTGTACGTCACCTGTAAAGAGTATGGGGAGGTGGCGGAGGCAATCCGCTCGATGGTGATTCGCGGCGCACCGGCGATTGGAGTGGCGGCCGCAATGGGAATTGCGCTCGGGATGCTGAAGGCCGAAACAGCCGGGGAGTTCGACCGGATTTGCGAGACTTTGGGAGCGACGCGCCCCACCGCTGTGAACCTGTTCTGGGCCATCAAACGGATGCGGGACCGTTATTTGGACCTGAGCGGCCAGCCCATTGAGAATGTGCGAGAGCAGTTGGTGGCCGAGGCGCAGCAGATCCGGCTGGAAGACATCGCCATTAACGAAGCAATCGGCCGGCACGGTGCGGGTCTGATTCCGGACGGGAAGGTAGTGCTGACGCACTGCAATGCCGGTGCCTTGGCGACGGCCGGGTATGGCACGGCTCTGGGCGTCATCCGGGCTGCGGTAGCGCTAGGGAAAGACGTGCACGTGTATGCAGACGAGACTCGGCCGTACCTGCAAGGGTCACGCCTGACCGTTTGGGAATTGCAGCAGGATGGCATCCCCGCGACGCTGATCACGGACAATATGGCCGGACATTTCCTGCACTCCGGGCGAATTGGTTGCGTGGTGGTAGGCGCCGACCGGATTGCCGCGAATGGAGATGTCGCCAACAAAATTGGAACCTACTCGCTGGCGGTCCTGGCGAAGGAAAATGGTGTGCCTTTTTATGTGGCGGCTCCGGTCTCGACCCTGGATCTTAGTCTGGCTTCCGGCGAGTTGATTCCGATTGAACAGCGTAGCGGCCGGGAGGTGACACATGTTTATGGGGTGGCGGTTGCGCCGGAGGGGACCGCGGTGCAGAATCCGGCCTTCGATGTCACGCCGAACCGCTATGTCACAGCCATTATTACGGAAAAGGGAATCGCGAAAGACCCCTATACGCACTCTCTGCGAGAGTTGGTAGCTTAGAAGATATGCGCTGCTTAGCAGTATTCTTGTTGTCAACCGTTGTCTCGCTGGCGGCTAATGAACAGGCCGGTCGCAGGGCCCCTGGATTTGCGCTGCCAGACCCCGAGTACAAGCGCTTCTACGATCTGCAGGACTACAAGGGCAAGGTGCTTCTGATCGACATCATGACGACCAGTTGCCCGCATTGCATGTTACTCTCGACGACGTTGGAACAAGTGAAAGAGCGGTACGGGGATCAAGTGGCGGTGTTGTCGGTAGTGCTTCCGCCGGACAATCAGGAGACCGTCGCGAAGTATATTTCCAAGAATAGAATTACGGTTCCGATTGTATGCGACATGGGGCAGATGACTGTTTCCTATCTGAATGCCAAACCGGACCAGGCGCATATGGACGTGCCGCACCTGTTCATCATCGATCAGAAGGGAATCATCCGGAACGATTTCCAATACGTTGAAGAGCAACGCGCAATTTTCGAAGGCCCCGGTTTATTCGCGGAGATCGACCGGTTGCTGAAGAAGAGCGACTAGTAGAGTTCGGCCGCGCGGACGATGTTGGCGACACTGGGCTGACATGCGATCTCAAAGAACTCCTGGGCGCTATCTCCCAGGCCTTGGGCCAGTTCCTGAATCATAGAGAGACACAGCATGCGCTCTTCAAAGCCGGTTTCGGGGCACTTCATGCGCAACGCAAGACGACGTATCAGGCGTATTCTTTTTTCGAAAGTACCTGCAATATCCCCGATGTTTTCGTTCAGGAAATCGATCGCGGCATTTTCAGCGTTTTGAAGCTCACGCTCGGACCACTTGGCGAAATCGGGAAGCAAGGGTACGGCCATATACACGGATTAGTACGACTTTTCGGAATAGTTCTCAGGAAAATTGGCCTATTTGTATGCGGCGATCCCGGTTACCCGTTCGCCGATCACCAGCGTGTGAATGTGGTCCGTGCCCTCATAAGTCTTCACCGTTTCGAGATTGCACATGTGGCGCATAATCGGATATTCATCCATGATGCCGTTTCCGCCCAACAGGTCGCGGCTGAGCCGGGCACATTCCAGCGCCATGGCGACGTTGTTGCGTTTCAACATCGAAACGTGTGCTGCGTCCAGCCTGCCTTGATCTTTTAGTCGCCCCGCATGAACCGCGAGTAGCTGCGCCTTGGTAATTTCAGTGATCATCACCGCGAGTTTCTCCTGCACTAACTGGTGCGATGCGATGGGACGATCGTCGAACTGCTTCCGGAGAATCGTATATTGCCGCGCGGTCTCGTAACAATCCATCGCGGCGCCAATCACGCCCCAGCCTATGCCGAAGCGCGCCTGAGTCAGACAGCCCAGCGGGCCTTTCAGTCCCTTGGCCCCGGGCAGCATATTTTCGCCAGGGACACGGCAGTCTGAGAGCGAAAGGCTGGCGGTTACGGAGGCGCGCATGGAGAGCTTGCCGTGCAGCTCCGACGATGAGAAACCGGGAGTGCCGCGCTCCACCAGGAAACCTCGAATACCTTCTTCGGTGCGCGCCCACACTATCGCGACATCCGCGACCGAGCCATTGGTTATCCAGGTTTTCTCACCATTCAAAACCCAGTGATCACCGTCTTTCTTCGCTTTGGTGGTCATCCCGGCCGGGTTGGAACCGAAGCCTGGCTCCGTCAATCCGAAGCAACCCAGCGCCTCCCCGGACTGCAGTTTGGGTAGCCAGCGCTTTTTCTGCTCTTCCGAGCCGTAGGTCAGTATCGGATACATCACCAAAGCGCCCTGCACCGACACAAAGCTGCGCAAGCCGGAATCTCCGCGCTCCAGCTCCTGCATGATCAGTCCATATTCGACATTGCTCATGCCGGCGCAGCCATAACCTTCGAGATTCGCGCCGAGGAAGCCGAGGCGACCCAGCTCCGGGATCAGCTGCTTCGGAAACCGAGCCTCGCTAAAGCAATCCCGAATGACGGGAAGTACGCGATCCTCCACAAACTGGCGCGCCGTCTGGCGAACCAGCAACTCCTGTTCGTTGAAGAGGGAATCGATAAGAAGGTAATCTACACCTGAGAAGCGGTTCATGGTCTTCTTCGATTTTAAGGGTATTATCAATCTGATGCGGGCTGCTCTGATGATTCCACTCGCGGCCACGTGCGCCGGGCTGTGGGCACAAGAGCAGCCGACCTACACGTTCGGCACGACGGTGGTGAGCTCGTCGGGGCTGCACGGCCGAATCTATCATCTAAGAAAGACCACAAAGAAGCTGCCCCGTTTTGATCGCATGCACCCGGTGGGAACGATTTACACGAAGTCCTTGGCTATCTGGCCCCGGCGGTTTGATGAGGGCTTTCCCGGACTCACCAAGCGCTTCGAGTGGTTCGCGATCGATTACACGGGCAGGATTTGGATCGACAAGTCCAGTAGGTATCGATTCAGTTTGCTATCGGACGACGGAGCGAAGCTGGACATTGATGGCCAGACTGTGATTAACAACGACGGACTGCATGCGCCAGAGTCCGGCAGCGCCAGTGCGGTACTGACGCGCGGCGTACATGAGATTCGGATTTCCTATTTCCAGGGTCCACGTTTCTCCGTGGCGCTGGTTTTTATTGTTGCGAGAGATGGTGAGCCATGGCGCATCTTTAATTCGGATGACTTCAAGCCGCCATCGGACGCCGGTGAGTGGGGAGCGGGAGAAGTTAGAGAGATTGTACGACAGACCAATCGGTTTCTGGAGCTGAATTTTGTGCTTTGAGCTATGCGACCTTGCGCACCAATTTGGCCGGCAACAGAAATAGCGCGCGGATTAGCTCGAACACGCCGCCAACCGCGATTCCCACAATCCGGAACGGGAGCAGGATCAACCAGATCAACGGATACAGCACTAGCGCCAGCAAGGCCACTGGCCAGCACACCAGCAGTAGCAGGCACCACAGCAAAAACGTAATCATGTTTGGCTCCCGATTGAATTACGGAAAGTGAGGGGGAAGGTTCCTGAAGAATGGAGCGGGAGACGGGATTCGAACCCGCGACATCAACCTTGGCAAGGTTGCACTCTACCAACTGAGCTACTCCCGCGCTCGGGAAGAAACCTCATTGTCGCTCCTCATCGGTGGCGCTGTCAACCCGCACCGAAGCAGCTATTTGCGGTCTTTTAACAATCGATCAAGTGCGGAACTTGTGACATTATGCAGCAACTCTGTTTTATGCAAACTGCACAAACCAAAGAGGATTTAAAAATGTTTGTTCCGAGTTGTTCGCTCAAAATTTTATGCTAGACTGACTTTGCCACAGTTTCAATTAGGTTAAAAGTCGGCTCGCCTAAGCTGGCTGCTGCATTCCTTCGGTTCCCCCGGATCGATCGCTAGAGGTGTGTATTTTCCACAGGGTGTGGAAAATATGTGGAAAAACTGCGGCCGTTGGATGGATGATGAATTTCTGGGAACAAATTAAAAAATCGCTGGTTACGAAACTAAATGAAGCAACGTACGAAAACTGGTTTTCAAGGACATCCTTTCTCCGGCTGGAGGGAGGAGTGCTCTGGGCGAACGTCCCGGATGAAATCACGAAGCAGTATATGCAGCAGGAATACGCAGGCGAAGTGTGGTCGGCGATTCGGGACATCGGTTTACCTGTATCTCAGGTTGTTTACGAGCTAGGTTCCTCTCCAGCTATTTCTCGCGGTGATGAGCATCGCAACACTCCTATCTCGGCACGTCATCCCTACTTCGGACAGGATAATTCGCAACCTGAGCAGAAGACCAACGAACCCGTGTTCGCGCCGTCAGCCAGCTTGAACCCGAAATTCACGTTCGATTCATTCGTAGTAGGGTCCTGTAACCAGTTCGCCCATGCGGCAGCGAAGGCGGTAGCAACAGTTCCATCCAAAACTTACAATCCCCTGTTTATTTATGGGGGGGTGGGTATGGGAAAAACACATCTGATGCATGCTATCGGGCGTTCGCTGATGGACCATTACGCAGGAATGAAGATCGTGTACACGTCGAGCGAGCGCTTTATGAATGAGATGATTACGTGCATCAAGCTGGACCGGATGCAGTCGTTTCACCGACATTACCGCTCGGCCGATGTGTTGCTGGTCGACGACATCCAGACGATTGGGGGAAAAGAGCGAACGCAGGAAGAGTTCTTTCATACCTTCAACGAACTCTACGAGCACCAGAAGCAGATCGTTATTTCGGGCGACTCACCACCGAAGAACACTCCCGGGCTGGTCGAAAGGCTTCGCTCCCGTTTCGAGTGGGGCTTGATGGTGGACGTGCAACCGCCCGACTTGGAAACCAAGATGGCGATTCTGGACATGAAAGCGGAGGCCGTGGATGGGTTCATTCTCCCGGAGGAGGTACGGATCTTCATCGCGACGAAGACCAAGTCCAACGTGCGCGAGTTGGAGGGCGCCCTAGTCAAACTGATTGCCTATTCGTCAGTCACAGGAACGCCCGTGAACCTGCAGATGGCCCAGCAGATTCTGAAGCACCTGACGCATGGCCAGGAGCGCAAGATTACTATCGAAGCCATTACCAAAGCTGTAGCAGAGAAGTTCAACCTTCAGGTTACTCAAGTGAAACAGAAAAGTAACGAACGTAAGATCGCTTACCCACGCCAGATCGCCATGTATATCGTCAAAGAATTGACGGCTGCTTCGCTCCCTGAGATCGGTCGGTCTTTTGGTGGAAAACATCACACGACAGTTCTGCATTCGATCCAAAAAATTGAGAAGCTGCGGCAGAAAGACCCGGATTTGAACAGGTTGGTCCACAGCGTAATTGACTCACTACACTAGACTTCCCAGGGATTTCCACAACCGGCTATGGTTTTGAATAATAAAGTAGTGGGAAACGTCGACGCGATGTTAGTTTTGGTATCTTCGATACCCCGCTATGCACAGGCCGGCATAGCGCAAAGTTTCTGAATTTTGTATAATTTAG
>JBBSHP010000132.1:0-8861 GCA_038232555.1 Bryobacterales bacterium | reverse complement strand
GGTCAACTTGATTCAACTAATTCCTACGATTGCATCTCGGAAGCGACGGTCTTCGTGAAAGCTGTATGCGGGAAAACTGCACGTACAGTTTGAGCGGCGGACGGTGGCTAGCGTGCAAGCGCGCCACCTCCGACCCGACAATCACGCAGGTGATGAAGGCCCGAACGGTCCTCGAAAGAGGTTAATGGGAGTGGCAAGTAAGCGGACCGAATCGCTCGTGGTGAAGCGCTATGCAAAGAACCCGGCTATTAGCGAACAGTTGATGGCGGAAGTCTGCGGGCGGGAAAACTGCAAGCAGGCATTGACAACGAGTCAAGGCGAAGAAAGAAAGTGCTGGCATGGACATGGATGAACGTTCACGAGTTGCCAGACTACCTGAAACAGCACTGGCCAGTAATCCGGGAACAGTTGTTGAGCGGAACTTACGAGCCGCAACCGGTGAAGCGGGTAGAGATCCCCAAGCCGGACGGAGGGATGCGAAAGCTTGGCATTCCGACGGTGCTGGATCCATTCATCCAGCAGGCGGAACGGTACGGTTTGCTGCGCTCCGTGAACGGGGAGTGAGCACGGATCTCGCCGCGCAAACGGCGGGAAGCGCTCATGGTCCGTGGCGGTTGGCAAACAGTCCGGCGCTCGCGATTGCCCTGCGCAATGCTTATTTCGATTCCTTCGGGATTCCGAGATTGACTGGCGGCCGATAGCTCAACCCGCCGAACCGCCGTATACGGACCCGTACGTACGGTGGTGAACAGGGAAAGCGGTATCCTGAGAGCATCCATGATACTCAAATTTGCCGCGTTGGCGGGCCTTTTGTGCCTCGGTGCGTTTGCAGCCGAATCGTCCAAGGTGACCACCACGTTCTACAAGGACGTTGTGCCGATCATGCAGCAGCGCTGCCAGGAGTGTCATCGCGCCGGCGAGATTGCTCCCATGTCGTTTCTAACATATGAGCAGGTGAGGCCCTGGGCCAAGTCCATCAAGTCAGCAGTGCTTACGCGGAAAATGCCGCCCTGGTTTGCGGATCCCGCGTTCGGCCACTTCTCGAATGACCGTTCGCTGACCCAGCCTGAAATGGATACTTTGGTGGCCTGGGTAGATGGCGGCGCGCGTGAAGGCAACCGCAAGGAGGCACCCGAGGCGCGCCAGTTCGTAAACGGATGGAACATTCCCCAGCCCGACGTGACGCTCGCAATGCCGAATGCGATCGAGGTTCCAGCCAAAGGCGAGCTTTCGTATCAATACGTCATTCTGCCGACCGGCTTCAAGGAAGATAAGTGGGTCCAAGCCGTCGAAGTACGTCCTGGAACCCATGCGGTGGTCCACCATATCGTGGCCTTCGTCCGCGAACCGCAACAGAAATGGCTGCGCAATGAAGCTGAGCCTGGCATTGCCTTCGTACCTCCCAAGAAGGATGCGAATGGGAATCGCCGTCTGGATTTAGGTGGAGCTGGCAGTGAGATGCTGGCGTTCTATGCGCCGGGCCAAGTGCCCGAGATCTGGCGATCCGGGCTGGGTAAGAAGGTCAAAGCGGGCTCTGACATCGTGCTGCAGATTCACTACACCGCGGATGGCAAGGTGGAGCACGATCAAAGCAAAGTGGGCATGGTGTTCGCAAAAGAGCCGCCCGAGGAACGCTCGCTCGGATTAGCGGCCGTCAACGTCATGTTGCGAATTCCGGCCGGCGATCCTAACTACGAAACTCATGGATCCGTACTCCTACCCAACGGTGGAACGATCTTGAGCCTGTTCCCCCACATGCATCTGCGGGGCAAAGCTTTCGAGTTCAAAGCCAAGTACCCGACGGGCGAATCGGAAACTCTGCTGAAGGTGAACAACTACGATTTCAATTGGCAGTTGTCCTATAAACTCGCCAAGCCAATTACTGTTCCCGCAGGTACGCGCATCGAATGCACCGGTTGGTTCGACAACTCGCCCAACAACCCCCGCAACCCCGACCCAACCAGTGAAGTACGGTTCGGGGAGCAGAGCTGGGAAGAAATGCTGGTGGGCTACTTCGATGTAGAGGTGCCGCGCGACACGACGCTCATGCAGGTTCTGTTGAAGCAGAAGGCCGACTAGCCGCACCAATCGCTGTCGAGTTAAACGCACGCCCCTCACAGCCAGATTAGCTGGCAGCCCGACATCGAACATGGAGTACCTGAAAGAGCACAAAAAGGAGCTGATGAGAAAGTGGCATGACACATCAAAACATCTCTGAGCTCACGAGCAGGATGTGTGGTGGAACCCGCCGAAGCCACCCGTCGTCGCGCCCGGAATGCCAGAACGGTGCTCGCGCGCAAGGGTTCGCTGCGCCGCGCCAAAAGCAGGCGCGGCTCGCCCGAATAGGTCACTGCCCTGGTGGTACTTCTAGAGCGCTTCGAGGTTGCGCATCGTCTCCGGCCCGGATCTCTCCTGATCGAGTTGATGATCGAGACTACCCAGTCCATCTTCGACGCGGGAGGCCGGGTGGCGATCCCCAAACTTGTGCGAGCAGCCTGGGGCCGCTGCCGTGGCGCGCATTTTGGAGTCTACGATTACACCGCCGCCTGCGAGATTACGGCCGACTACCAGAGCATGGTTCACCCGGCGTGCGACTTCGCGCGTGACGTCATGCAGGTCAGCTTGGCCGTCCGGGGGCATGCTGTCCGACCGAGCAACCAACGTCATGCCGATGCTCCACATCGGGGCGACACACTCACGGAAGCCAAACCGGCGAAAACCGGCGCCTGGTGCATCGGGCCTGGAAGCTCCATTTCGGTCAGGTGCAGCGATCTCGCAGCGCGGCTTCTAATCAAGGGTGGGATCTGCACCCGGCGCAACTGGCCACACGCTACGCCGCCGTGTTCGCCTTTTTCTACAGAGCTAGTATCCGCCTCCACGCGGCTGAAGAACTTCGTCGAGAAGGCCGCCCAGGCCACGTTAGTGGGCGATGTTTTCGATGACGCCGCTACCGGTCAAGGCCTGCTGAACTTCTTCCTGCGCGGACTGAGTTGCGGGGCTTTGACTGAGGAGGAAGCGCTCGCAACCGGACTCACCCACGACGACCTGCGTACGCGATCCTTCGGCAGGATTCTGGAAGCGAGGCGAACACGCGCAGGCGGCTGATTCGACATTGTCCTATTGTGCTGCCTTCATCCGTTGAGCCACGGCCTCTCGATCGATTTTTACTCCCGCCTTCCAAACACCCAAGATGTCTCTGGTGGCCCGGATGTCTCTCAAAGGGTCCCCTTTGACCAGCAGTAGATCGGCTCTCCTGCCGGCCTCGATCCGTCCACGATCGATGAGTTGAAATGCGCGCGCCGGATCCGCGGTGGCCGCGCGAAGTGCTTCTTCCGGTTTGAGACCGCATTCCGTCAACAGCACAAGTTCGGCGTGCATGCTGATTCCATAGCTCGTATTGGGATTTGGAGCATCGGTGCCCGCCAGCATTGTTATGCCCTCATCGTGAAGCGCCCGGACGGCCGCCTGCGCGTTTGCGTAGTGATGCTGCCGGATGGTTTTATCGGGCAGCTTGATGTTCAGGATTCCAACGGCCCAGCCCAGCAGGTACGCCGCGAATCGCGGATCTTTCGCCAGCTCCGAACCGGTCGCTTTTCCGCCGACCGCCGAGACAATCGCGAGCGTCGGGGTGATGACGATGTGGTTTCTCTTGGCCGCTTCGAGGAACGCCGGCGACATGGGTGTGTCGTCGAATATGTGCTCCAGATGATCCGCTCCGGCCTCTATTGCGTCCAGTCCATCGCTCTGAACCGTCTCATGCACCGCCACCAGTTTGTTGCGCCGGTGGGCCGCTGCAACCACATCTTTCAACTGCGCAAAAGACAGTCCCGGACGCGTGTGGTCGTATATGATTTTCAGGTAATCCGAACCCTCAGCGAAGCGTGCATCGACGAACGTTTGCGGATCCTCCTTGGGGCCAAGGCTCGGGAAGGGCGGTCCTCCCAGCTCGCTTGGATGACCTCCCGGAACATTCGCCCCAGTGCCGGCCGTACGAAAATCCGCTGCGTTGGGGTACTTACCGCCCGCAAGGGCTTTGCGCAAGGGAATGAGTTGCTTTGGATCCCCGAACATGTCGAGTTCGGTCGTTACCCCCAGCGCCGTCGCTTGCTCGAGCGATTCCTCGCGAGCGATATGACAGTGCGCGTCGATAAGCCCGGGAAGTAATGTCTTGCCCACACCGTCGATGAAGGCGGTACCCTGCGGCGGCCCGGCTGACGCACGCACATCGCGAATCATTCCGTTCTGGATGACGACTGTTTGATCGCGCAGCATCCGGTAACCGTCAAAAACATCGACTCTATAGAACACCACTGGCGCACTTTGGGCCGATAGATTTGCCGCCGTACAGAAGAGCGCGAACAGTCCTACGATTCGCATGGAGCCCTCATGAGCCCTCGGCCACAGGCTTGCCGATTTCCCAGTGGTGCCCGAAAGGATCGACAATTCGGCCCCAGCCGCCAGCCGTATTGGTTGCTCACGGGCACAATTACCGTGGCTCCCGCTGCGACGGCCTGCTCGAAAGCGGCATCCGGATCGTCAACGGTCATGACCATCCGCACGGTACCACCGCCAAGAGTCTCGGGGGGCTGAAGTTCAAATGCTCCGGAGACTCGTCAGCCACCGAGAATTCGGCTCCGCCCGCGGACAGCCGGGCGACCGCCGCTCCAGCCTCGCCGTCGATGCGGAACATCTCAGCAGTTCCGAAGGCCGCCTTATAGAATTCGAGAGCTTTCACTCCGTTTCGAACCGAGAGCATCGGGGCAATGGTCATCCTGTGATCCTTGGCGCTAAGTGAGCGCGGCCAACACGCGCAGACGGCTGATTCCACCATCCGGGTAAATATTCAGCCGGACGTATTGAGCTAGTTCCGCCTGAGATTGTATCGCAAACGTATGCGTCGCATCGGCCCGCAGCGGTGTTCGCGGCAGAATTTCGCGCCACGGAGCTTTGCCGGTTTCCAGGTCTTCCGTCAGCACGGTCACAGGCGCACAACCATCGATCGAACAGCTCTCGGGATAGTTGCTTTGTAATGCTCGGTATCCACCTGAATTTCATGAATCATCCCAGGTCTGCCCAACCGAACAATGATCCAATCGTAACCGGGACCGCGCCGGCGCCTGGTCTCCCAGCCCCCGCCCATGTTGGCCGGCCCGGCAGAATCAGATTTCGAGGTCCAAAACACATGTCGCTGGCCGCCACCGCGAGGCCGCCATTCGCCGCCCATGCAACGTCGACTCGATCCCGGAGGCCTGGAAATTCATCCCAGTCGGGAAGACCAACGCCGAACAACCGCAGGCGTGCCACCCCTCCGTCGGGAAAATATTAAGCCGCACGTGATCGTAAGCAGTATCGCCCGGCAGTTCAAAAAAGTTGTGAGTTCCGCCCTGCAAGCGCATCCGAGGCAGCACGGTCTACCATCGCTCTTCGGCTATGCGCCCTTCGAGCGAGCAGTGCGATGGGAAATTGCCCACAAAAAAACTTGGTATCGACATCCACTCCGTGCAGAGCCGACGGAAAGCCGAGCCGGATAATGCACCAATCGTGGCCGGGCGTCCGCTTGCGGCGCGACTCCCAACCATCCATCCACTTGCCATGCCCGGTGTACTTGCCTGGAATGAAGACGGAGGCAACATCAATCAGATCTGTAAAGGGATTCTTGGGCAGCACTCCTTACCCCTTGCATCATCTACCTGCCGTCCCCGCACCCAGGTTTGCTCGACCGCGCCTTGCAGCCGGGCTCCCGCATAGGGAGTGATCGGATGACGATGATGCAATAGGCGCGGGTCAACAACGAACTCGGTATCGGGATTAAAGACAATCAGATCGGCATCGTGTCCGGCGATGATTTTGCCTTTTCGGCCAGCTATGCCGGCCAACTCCGCAGGCGCCGATGACATCCAGCGGGCCACCTGCTCAATCCCAATGCCGCGTTGCATCGCACCGGACCATATGATGGGTAGCCCGAGCTGCAGAGAAGAAATCCCTCCCCACGCTTGCGAGAAATCCCCAGACCCGCGTCGTTTCATTTCAGGGGGACACGGCGAATGATCCGACGCGATCAGATCGATATCGCCATGTTGCAGCGCCTGCCAGAGCAGTTCGCGATTCCGTCCGCTCCGAATAGGCGGGGCGCATTTCCACTTCGTATCGCCATCGCTAATTTCTTCGCTGGAACAATATAGATAGTGGGGGCAAGTCTCCACGGTGATTGGTAAGCCTTCAGCCCGGGCGGCGCGTAGATCCGGTAAGGCCGAAGCAGCCGAGAGGTGAACGATGTGAACGCGCGCACCAAAGCTCCTGCTGAGCTCAATCAAGAGGCGAATCGCTTCGATCTCCGCACTTTCGGGTCTGGAGGCGAGATAGGTGCTGTAGCGGCTCCACTCCGGCGCAGGCCCCAGATCGAGATACGCAGCTTCGATCGGGCCTGGCAACTCAGCGTGCGCCAGGAGCGGCAGGCCCGAACTGGCCACTTCCGGCATAGCGGCTTTCAGTTGGCTGGGCGTTACCATCGTAAATCCCTCGATGCCGGGATAGACCAGGAAACATTTGTAGCCCAGGACTCCTGCAGCCGCCAATGCTGCAATGTGCTGCTGGTTATCGGATACCACTCCGCCCCAGAATCCGTAGTCCACAAAGCAGTGACCGCGCGCAGCGGCTCGCTTCTGCTCCAGGGCCTCTACTGTGGTCGTCTCCGGAAGACTATTCAGGGGCATGTCGATCACAGTCGTTACGCCACCCGCGGCAGCGGCGCGAGTTGCCGTCGCGAAGCCCTCCCAATCGGTGCGGCCGGGCTCGTTGATGTGGACATGGGTGTCCACCAAACCCGAAAGCACGTACTTCCCGCCGGCGTCGATGAGCGTTGCTGCGGACGGGGGCGCGTCGTGCGGTGCAATCGAATGGATGCGATCGCCTTCCATCACCACGCAGGCCGGGCGAACTCCCTCGGGCGTTACTACCCGTCGCGAACGCAGAGCCGTCAGAGCCGGCACGACTATCCGGCGAACGCGGGTTCTTCTACTTCGCTAGCGGTGAAGTAAGCGCAATCCGGGTGATGGAACACCAAAGCGCTCACGCTCGCCTCAGGGTCCATCATCATCTCGTCGGTGAGCCGGACGCCGATATCGTCGGGATGCAACAGTTTCCAGATCCCCTGTTGATCGTTGAGGTTAGGGCAGGCAGGATAACCAAAACTATAGCGTTTGCCGCGGTAACGTGACGTGAATCGCTCCTGCATCGTCATGGTCGGTGGATCGGGGAAACCCCAATCTTCCCGGAGCCGCCGGTGCAGCCATTCTGCGCAGCCTTCGGCCGTCTCGATCGCGATTGCCTGCATGGCGTGCATCTTGAAAAATTCGCCAGCCTCTTTGGCGCGCTCGGCTTCAGCGCGAACGCCGGAGCCTGCGGTAACGACGAATAAAGCCAGGTGATCCCGCCGGCCCTCTTCAGCTTCCAGTATGTAGTCGCTGAGGCACAATCCATCCTGACGCGGCTGCCTTCCAAACTGAAATGTGTGGATGGGAGACTTCGCGCCAGGCGTAAACAGATGCAGCGCATTCCCGTCCCGCTCAGCCTCGAAAAACTGCCAGACCGCCCGCACTTTCATGAAAGCAGTGAGTTCAGGTTTTACTTGCTCAACATCGTGGAAAAGCTTGAGCGCCTTTGGGTTCCGCTCGCCTAACAGCTTCTCAAAGTTCCCCTTAAACCCGAGATGCCGGCCATACAACATGAAAGGATTGATGTAGCTCCAGACTTCTGCTAGATTCGGCACGTCGCGCACTCGCCGATCCAGGTACGGAGCGGCTGGGATGGGAATGTTGGTGCGTACCTTGGGACTGCGGGCCTGTCCCGGCGCGACCACAGCCTCAACCGGAGGTTCGACTTCAGCAACCAACTCTGAGTAGGTATGATCCCGCAGCATCTGCTCGCGTTGGGTCGGATCCATGATCTCGTTCAGCAGGCGCAGACCTGTCATCGCATCTTTGGCATAGAAAGTAGGGGAGCCATAGGCGGGTGCGATCTTGGTCTTGGTGAATTTTTCGGAAAGAGCCGCCCCACCCACTAACAACGGGACCGTGATGGCGTGGTCCTTCAAGTCGCCCCCGGTGATGACCATCTGATGTGCACTCTTCACCAGCAATCCCGATAACCCGATCGCGTCCGGCTGGTGCTCCTGGAAAGCCCGTATCAGCTCCTCAGGTGGCACTTTGATTCCGAGATTAACCACGTGGTATCCGTTATTTGAGAGGATTATCTCAACCAAATTCTTACCAATGTCGTGGACATCGCCCTTCACGGTGGCCAGAACGATCTTGCCCCGGGCCGCAGTCTCGGCCTTCTCCATGAACTGCTCCAGGTGACTGACCCCGGTCTTCATCGCTTCGGCGGACTGCAGGACCTCCGCCACGATCAATTCGTTGTTATTAAATAACCGGCCAACTTCCGCCATGCCGGTCATTAGCGGGCCATTGATAATCTCGAGCGGCCCAAATCCCTCTGCTCGTTTTCGGTCTAAATCTGGAATCAAGCCGTCCTTGGTGCCCTCGATGATGTACGTGGCCAGCCGTTCGTCCAAAGGCAGGTCAGCGGCCTTTTTCTTTTCTTTCTTGCCGGCCCTTCGGAAATGCTCAGCGATCGCGGCAATATGGAACTGGTTCACTGCCGCTTTCTGCTCGCGAGTCTGCTGCCGCCAGTCCGCGGGAGCCGTCTTGAGCAGATCCAGTTGGGGGTGGTCGGGCGGCACTTCCGCCGGGGCGGTACTGAACAAGAGACTCTCCGCCAAGCGCCGCTCCTCCATCGGAATCGACGCGAAGCGCTCCAACTTCTCGGCGTTGACGATGGCCAGATCCAGTCCGGCCTTGGTG
>JBBSHP010000131.1:0-8883 GCA_038232555.1 Bryobacterales bacterium | reverse complement strand
TGCCCTTCCAGCGCGGGAGTCTGGATGTGAACGGAGGCGCAATTCACGAACACTCCACCTGCCGTATGGGTCAGGACGCCAAGCGCTCCGCCCTGAATGGATTCTGCCAATCGCACGAGGTCAAAAACCTGTTCGTTGTAGATGGCTCAGCATTCACGACAGCTACCGAAAAAAACCCGACGCTCACTATTCTGGCGTTGTGCTGGCGTGCGACGGACTACCTTGCCGGCGAGATCCGCGCCGGACGGGTATAGACTATCGCCCGCACGGGGAGATTTGAAAATGTTTGATAGCTGTGGTATGTGTATCTATACCTATGGCAAGTACCGTCTGGAAAGGTCAACTCGCTTTCGGCCTGGTCTCATTCCCAGTGAAGCTGTTCACCGCGGCCCGCAGCGAAAGCATGAGTTTCAACCAGCTTCACAAGGCCGACAACTCGCGTGTGAAGCAGGTTTTGTACTGCCAGGCGGAAGATAAACCGATTCCACGCACGGAAATCGTCAAGGGTTTCGAATACGAGAAAGACCGCTACGTAGTCATCGACGACGAGGACATCAAGAAGATGGCCCCGGGGACAGCCAAGGTGATGGAGATCCTGGAATTCGTCAAGTCCGATGAGGTCGATCCGATTTACTTTGAAAGCTCCTACTATATGGCCCCGGATCAAGCCGGTGAAAAGCCCTACGCGCTGCTGTTCGATACGCTTCGCCGCACCGGGTACGTAGGTATCGCGAAGGTCGCCATGCACAACCGGGAGCACATTGTAATTTTCCGGCCTGGCAATCACGGCATCCTGATGCACACGATGTACTACAGTCACGAGATCCGCAAGATTGAAGAGTTCCGCACCGACATCACCCTGGTGAAGGACAAAGAGATCGAACTCGCGCAGATGCTGGTGGAATCCCTGGCCGCGGCGTTTGAGCCCGAGAAGTACAAAGACAGCTACCGCGAAAATTTGCAGGTGATGATCGACGCCAAAGTGAAAGGGCAGGAGATTGTTGCCGCGGCCGCAACCCCGGAGCCCGCCAAGGTGATCGACATCATGGAGGCCCTGAAGCAGAGCCTGGCGATCGCGAAAAAGCCGGCTACCTCAGCTACGGACATCGGGGCCACCTTATCGGCCGCGAAAAAGCAGCGCACACCGAAGCGCGCTTCCGGCTGACTGCATCCGGAATCAGACGATAACGGCCTCAAGATTGTGCAGCTCATGCGGCGTAAGCACCAGGTTGATGTCTAAGAGCAATTTGTGGCGGCCTTTGATTTTGGCAACTCCCAATAAGTAGGGCGTGAGCTGTTCACGGCCTGCCGGCAACGCGCTTTCAAACTCGCCGGCTTTGAGCGTCAGTACCTCGGAGATCCCATCTACCAGGATGCCCATTAGCAGCCTGCCGCCCTCGCTCTCCAGGTGCACAACGATGGTGCTGGAGCGGGGACCCGGCTCCGACTCCGGCATTCCGAGCTTCAGCTTCAGATCGATCACCGGAATGGCTCTGCCCCGCAAACTCATCACACCTTTCAGATAAGCGGGTGTTTGGGGCACAATCGTGATCTCCTGCAAGCCCATGATCTCGCGTACGCGAAGAACCTGGATCGCGAATTCATCCCGCCCCAAGCGGAAGCCCAGGTACTTACCAGCCCTCTCATCGGGCTTGGTAGGCACGCTCGCTGAAGACAGGTGCACTGCGGTCGACTTCATCTCTTCTCCTTGATCCAACTGGCGATCGAACTAGCGATTGAACTGGCGGTCAGAAAGTATACGTCCGGCATGCTCCGGGTTATTCTCCTATTTCTCTTATCGGGCCGGAAACGCAAAATGCGAGACGTACTATCATTTTGTTAAGCAGACATGCTGCACCGTCCGGTTTTCGCCATCCTCCTACTTAGCGCTGTTGTTCCGTCAGCCAGAGCGGACCACACCTTTCAGGACATTCAGCCGATTCTGCGAAATCGCTGCCAGGAGTGCCACCGGGCCGGCGAGATAGGACCTATGCCTCTGGGGTCCTATGCCCAGGTTCGTCCTTGGGCAAAGGCGATCAAAGAAGCCGTCCTCTCCAAGAAGATGCCGCCCTGGTTTGCCGACCCGCGCTATGGCAAGTTCGCGAACGACCTTTCTCTGAATTCCAAAGAGATTGCAGCGCTGGTGGGCTGGGTGGATGCCGGCGCTCCCGAGGGGATCTCCGGACCAGCCTCGAAGGCCGACCTACCAGAGAAGTGGCCGGGCGGCTGGCGCATTTCTAAGCCCGACGCTGTTTTCCAACTGCCGCAGCCGGTCGCAATCCCAAGCTCCGGAACCCTCAACTACATGTACTTCGCCGTGCCCACGGGGTTCACCGAAGATCGCTGGGTGGAGTCGGTGGAAGTGCGGCCCAGCAACAGAGCCGTGGTCCACCACGCCATCATTTTGGTGCAAGCCTACGAGGGCGGGGGAGGGTTCCTGGCCGGCTATGCTCCCGGAGCAGTGCCGCAGCGATGGAAACCAGGTCAAGCGCGACTAATCAGGGCCGGATCGAATCTGATTTTTCAAATGCATTACACCACCAACGGAAAGCGGAGCTCGGATCGCACTCAGGTCGGTCTGATCTTCGCACGCCAGCCCGTGACTCAGCGCATCGTTGCGGGTCAATCTGTCAATCACACCTTTGAAATTCCGCCCGGTGATGCCAACTACAAGGTGGAAGCGACCTCCCTGATCGATGAACCGGCGCTGTTGGTAGGTCTGCGTCCCCACATGCACGTGCGCGGCAAGTCCTTCGAGTACCGGGCCGTCTATCCCGACGGCCGCCAGGAAATTCTGCTCCGTGTGCCCAAATACGATTTCAACTGGCAGCCGTATTACTATCTATCAACTCCGCTAAAGCTGCCCACCGGAACACGGATCGAGTGCGTGGCCCACTTTGATAACTCTGTAAACAATGCGTTCAATCCAGATCCAAAGGTGCCCGTGCATTGGGGCGACCAGAGCTGGGATGAGATGATGATCGGCTGGTTCGATCTGGCGGTTCCGGTGAATCCGGCCCGCGTGGTCAGCATAAGCAGATCTGCGCCCTAGCCGCATCCATCGCAAGATTACGGTCCATGCGGTCTCAGTGCTTCGAGCGCGGCTTTCTCCATCACTGCGCGCGGTGCGGTCTCGCCGGTCCAGATTTCGAACTGCCGCCCGGCCTGCTCCAGAAACATCTGCGTGCCATGGATCACTCGTTTCCCTTGCTCCAAAGCCCGCCGGATCAACTGGGTCTCGATGGGGTTGTAGACCATATCGAAAACCATCTCAGCGGGAATCGCGTTCTGAAAAAAGCACTCATCCTGGCGCGGAAACATGCCCATCGGCGTTGCGTGCACCACGGCATCGAACTCGCGCGCATCAACATTCTCGCGCAACATCGACTCCGCGCCGCACGCTTTGGCCAGCGATCGAACGCGGTCCGGATTGCGCCCCACGATGGTAACCTTCGCGCCCGCATCGATCAGCGCAAAAGCCGCACTGCGGGCCGCTCCGCCATTTCCGGCCAGGAGAACCGACGATTTCGCCAGAGACAAATGCTTGGCTAAAGGTTTAGTGACCGCCTCCGCGTCGGTATTCGTGCCGCGCCACTTGCCGCCTTTTTTCCACACGGTGTTCACCGCGCCAATGCGGCGGGAAAGCGGATCCACGATATCCAGGTAGCGCAAGATCTTCTGTTTGTGAGGGATGGTCACGCTGAATCCCGCTACCGGCAGCTTGTCCGCCAGTATCAGGAAATCTTTCAATTGAACCGGCTTTACAAGAAAGGGAAGATACACGGCATCCATGCGTTTGGCTTGGAATGCGCGGTTATGGACAGCCGGAGAAATCGAGTGGCGCACTGGATCGGCCACCACTCCGTAGACCTTGGCCTGCTTTGTGAATTTCTCCAGGCGGTAGAGATGACGCAACTGCCGCGCGTTCACTTGTCCGGGAGCGGTACCTTCGGCCGTGGTGGGTGCGGCATAGGTGAACAGGCTGCCCATGGCCGTGGAAAGAACTCGCGTCGGAAAACCAATTTCTCCCATAGCCAGCAACACCACAGGGGTGCGGGGATGCGATTTGGCAAGTCCCAGAACGCTCAGATTATCGCTGGGCTTGCGCGCCGTAGTCACGATCTTGTAAGCGTCCGCCGGAATTTTCAGCATGCGGCGGAGAACGGCTTCGGTCGACGGCGTGGCCTGATAATTGTGGTACGACAAAACCAGAAAGCTACGGCCGCGCAGCGCTTCCAGGCGCGTGGCTATATATTCGGCACTCTCGATTTCTATGTCGACGGCCCGCGCCCCGGAATCAATCGCCCCACTCAGGATACGAACCTGATCGTCGACACTTCCGTTATAGCGGCCGTGGTTCTGATGACGCCGGCACGTCGCCAGAATGGTGCAATCGGGATGCACCTTCAAAAAATCGCGAATGGCCGCGAACGCCTGTTCCGGTGCGGGCAGGTAATCCAGACGGAACTCAAAGAAGCTCTCGCCGCCCGCATGCTCCCGCCCCGCCTGCTCGATCAGCTTGTCAATTTCGGCAAACCCCAGAGCAATGCATATACGCGGTAGATTAATTCGGGGCATGTCGCGAAGCGCTAATCGGGGGCGACTCAGAGTAACACATGGCCGGGTAACACATGGGCGGCTAAACCGACGCGGTCCCGCTCGCCGCGCGAGTCTGTTCTTCCACCTTTGCTTTCCAGGTTTCCAGAATTGGCCGTGCCTGGGCCGACTGCAGCCTTCCACACCCTGCCTCCCGAAACGCTAGCGCGCGGTCGAGCGAACCTGGCTCCGCCGTCGCTTTGAGCTTTACGCGGTCGCGCGCGTGGCTTTTGAGTAGGGCCACATCTTCCAGGGTGGCGGCTCCCAAAAAATCGGCTCCCACCCGCTTGGCAATCCGGCAGGCCACGATCTTCGACTCTTCCTGGAGGTGCTCGGATTCCAGAGTTATTTTCAAGATCGCTCCAGACGCGTGGCAAGCGTCGGCCATCTGCAGCAGTTCAGTCTCAAGATATTGGAACTGGCGCGATAACAGCTTGCCGGTATTCATCACCGTATCAATCTCCTTTGCGCCTCTACGCAGAGCGTCACGCGCCGCAAACAGTTTGGCCGCGGTTGTGGAATGACCGTACGGTACATCGATGATCGTACCCAGAACTACCGCGGAACCACGCAGCCAGTTTGTCACCAGATCCAGATCGGAGGGCCGCACGATGACGGCGGCGATGCCGTACTGTTTTGCGAACTCGCATCCCGCTGCCACATCCGTCTCCGACAGCTCCGGCGTCAACAGGGTCTGCTCCATCAATTGCGATAAATCTTCGTAGCGGGGCTGTTCGGGTAAGGAGGGAATGGATTCGCTCATGATTTTCCGGCCACCATCAGCTCAGCACGCAAGTCCGGACGGTGATGTGGTCTATGTAGTCGTGGTCGATTTCGTAGCCGAATCCCGGTCCCTGGGGAACCGCGATGGTGCCCCGTGCGCTGACCTTTACGGGCGGCTGAATGATGTCTCTTTCCCAGTAGCGCTTGCTTGCGGACACATCGCCCGGCAGCACGAAATTAGGCAAGGTGGATAGCGCGATATTGTGCGCTCTTCCGATGCCGGCTTCCAGCATGCCGCCGCACCAGACCGGAATGCCGGCCGCTTGAGCAACGTCGTGCACCTTCTTTGCCTCAGAGAAACCGCCTACCCGGCCCAGTTTGATATTGATGATCCGGCCAGCCTTCAGGTCGGTCGCTTGCTGCGCCTGGTGCGCGGAGCGGATACATTCGTCCAGGCATATCGGTGTTTTGAGTTGGGCCTGTAACTTGGCGTGATCGATGATCTCGTCATGCGCCAGCGGCTGTTCGATCATCATCAGATCGAATTCGTCCAAAGCCTTCAGGCGATCGGCGTCCGCAAGAGTATAAGCGGAGTTGGCGTCGGCCATCAGCTTGGTACTCGGGAAGGTGCGCCGCACTTCGCGAATGACATCCACATCCCAACCCGGCTTCATCTTCATCTTGATGCGCTGATAGCCGGCCGCCAGCTCAGTTCGGATCTTCTCGATTAACTGGGGCACGGAGTCTTGAATACCAATCGAAACCCCGCAAGCGATCTCGTCCCGCGCGCCTCCACCAATGTGCGCATACAGCGGCTTGCCGAGCATGCGCGCCTCCAAGTCCCAGACTGCGGCCTCCAGACCGCCCCGCGCCATGTTATGCCCCCGAATGTGCGCGGTACGCGGCGAGACCCCATCGGCATTCTCCAGCGGGTGCCCCAGAATGCGCGGACCAGCGTAGTCTTTCAAGATCAACCATCCGGACTCGGTCCACTCCTCGTTGTAGAACGGGTTCTCGCCGGCGGTCATCTCGCCCCAGCCGGACAGGCCGGCCGCCTGCACTTCCACCAGCACGATGTGCCGCTCATACGTGCGGCCGAAGCTGGTCTCGAAGAAGTTCACCAGAGGCATTTTTATCTGGCGCAGAGTGATCTTATCTATTTTGATGGCCATGGTCCCAGTAAGTATGATCCTTCTGTCGCTGACCGCTCGAAGCCCACCACAGCCAGATCGCGGTCGAACGCGACAGCGAACTCTTCGCTGATCTGTAACTGGACGGAGCGCGCCCGTTCCGGATCGTTTTCCCGAATCGCGGAAATTTCGGCCGGCACGGAGATGCGGGTTACGACCGAGCCGCGGTCAGGGCTCGCCCCGGCTAAAATCGCTTCTACCCGCGGGCTGCTCACCCACCACTCCGCCGTGCAGCGGTCGGTCGGTAGGCCTCCATGCAAATGGCTCGACGTGGTGCCGTACTGATTGCACACATAACGGCGGACAATCGCCCCCAGCCGCTCCATGTTGAAGTACGCATTCTTTATCTCCAGCGGATCGAAGGTCCATTCGATCAGATCGATAGACCGGGCCAGTGCGTCTTCCCTTTGCGCCAGCTTGAGCATGCGGCCCACGCCCGCATTCCGGTACTCCGGCCGGACCCCCAACATGTGACTGTGCAAATAGTATTTGCCGCCCGGCTTGAGACCTGGAATTGCTAAACAGAACCCGACCATGCGATCCCCCTCGTAGGCCCCGAACGCATGCCCGCCAATTTTACTGGCCACTACGAACAGCCGCACGGGCAACAGATCAATCTCGTCGAATCCCCAGATCTCCTGCTGCAAACGGACGGCGTTGTTGAACTCGGGGTGGGAAGTCAGCCGGCGAGCTTCGATCATGCGCCCGATTCCCGGCCGGCCGGCAGAGATTTGGCCTGCTGCCATAGCGCCTCCATTTGCTCGAGCGAAGCCCCCGGCAAACTCGCATTATTTTCCACATGCTCAAAGCGGCGGCGGAACTTCGCGTTGGTCTTGCGCAAGGCCTGCTCCGGATCCACTTTAAGGAATCTGGCCAGGTTGACCACCACGAACAATAGATCGCCCAGCTCGTCTTCGATTGCAGCGCTATCGCCTCCTACGCGTGCGGTTTCGATCTCAGCGAGTTCCTCGTGCAGCTTGTCGATCACTTGGCCGGCGTGTTCCCAATCGAACCCCACAGCCGCAGCTTTGGAGCTGAGCTGCTGCGCTTCGGCCAGCGCCGGCAAGTGCCGCGAAACCGAACCAAGAATGGCCGGCTTAGCTTCCCCTTTGCTCTTCTTTTCTTCCGCCTTGATCTCGTCCCAGCGCCGCTTCACCTCGGCAGGCGTGTCGGCTTGGCCATCGCTGAAGATGTGCGGATGGCGGCGGATGAGCTTCTCGCTGATCGCATCGAGCGAATCCTCGATGGAGAATTTGCCTTCTTCCGACGCCATCTGAGCAAAGAACACGGACTGCAGCATCAGGTCGCCCAGTTCTTCGGCGAGCCCCGTCCAGTCGCGCTGGTCGATCGCGTCCAGCACTTCATAGGTCTCTTCCAGCAGGTACGGCTTGATCGTGTCGAAAGTTTGTTCCCGATCCCATGGACAGCCGCCCGGAGCGCGCAGCTTCGCCATGATGTGGACCAGCCGCTCGAATTTTTGACCAGTGTCCAAAGGAAGTTCCAGCATAGCAAGCGGGCCTTTTTGGACGCGGCGGACTGGCTTGTTATAACTGACTTGCTATAAATAGACCAATGCTGTCTCTATTCAAAGTTGCCCTGCTTGGCTTGCTCGCGACCGCGGCCGTCCGGGCCCAACCGATCATTTCCGGTATCGTCAACTCCGCTACCTTTGCCAAGGCCCCTCTGGATCCAAATGGCGGCGCAATCGGCAACAACATTATCGCGCAGGGTTCCATTTTCACCATCTTTGGCGCCAGACTAGGTCCCAACACGCAAATACTAGGGCCTGCATCGCTGCCCATTCCTCCAAGTTTGCCTGAGCAGAATGGACTCACGGTATCGGTCAGCAGCGGAGGCCGGACAGTCAGCGCCTTTCCGGTCTCCAATGCGTCGGGGAATCAGGTATCTGCGATTCTGCCGTCCTCCACGCCCCTCGGACCCGCAACCATCACGGTCACGTACAACGGGCAAACCAGCGCGGCGGCCAAGGTGACGGTCGGAAAGGCGGCTCCCGGCATTTACACGCTCAATAGCCAGGGTAACGGTCCCGGGATCGCTCAGGTTGCGGACACCGGTTCCCGTCTCAATCTATTGACCAATTCGGTTCAGCCTGGTCAGACCTTGGTGCTCTACGGCACCGGGCTCGGCCCCATCTCCGGCACCGACAACGCGCGGCCCGGAGCCACTCCACTCTCCAACGTGACGGTCAACCTGGCGGGCCTCACCATTCAACCCGCCTACGCCGGACGCGTGCCCGATTTTCCCGGCGAGGATCAGATCAATTTCGTCATCCCGCCCAACGCGCCGCTCGGCTGCTATGTGCCGCTGGAAGTCACCTCCAGCGGGCAGCCCAGCAACCTGGTATCTGTCGCGA
>JBBSHP010000130.1:0-8904 GCA_038232555.1 Bryobacterales bacterium | reverse complement strand
CGATGCTGCCCCGGATCTGCGATTGCAAAACCGAATTGGTCTGCCCGGACTCGCGCTCTTCCAAAACCTCGCCGATACAGACCACGGGCCGCAGCCCCGCTTCAAGCGCAGCGGCAGTCTTTTTGCAGGCGGTCTCATCGGTCTCTCCGAAATACTGACGGCGTTCGCTATGGGCGATCAGAACCCAGTGGCACCCCACTGCTCGGAGCATCCCGGCTGAAATCTCGCCGGTGAAAGCTCCTTCTTTGGCCCAAAAGAGATTCTGTCCGCCTATCTCGATCCGGGAGCCGTGAACCGCTTCGACGGCCGCTTCCAGGTTGACGAAGGTGGGACAAATGACCACCTCGCAATGATGAGAAGCGGCCACCAGCGGCCGGAACTGTTCGAAATACTCGCGGGTCTGGTCCACAGTCTTATACATCTTCCAATTGCCCGCAATGATGGGTCTTCGTGTCATTAACTCTTCGCTTCCAGCAATTCGGTTTGATCGCCGCGCCCGATTACCACCAGGTCTGTGAGATCCAGAAAGAGTCCGTGCTCGACCAAACCTGTGATGGAGTCCAGTCCCTCTGCGAGAACCACCGCCTCGGGAAATACCTGGAACTGACAATCGAGGATGAAGTTGCCCTCGTCTGTTAAGAATGGCTGCCCGGCGGTCAAACGCAATACCGGATTGGCGCCCAGGACGTGCAGGCGATCCGCAACGGCAGGCCAGCCGAACGGGATTACCTCCACTGACAGCGGGAATGCGCCCAAACGTTTTACTAACTTGCTGGAGTCCGCAATGATGATGAAACGCCGGGAGGCCGCTGCCACAATTTTTTCATGCAAGAGGGCGCCGCCACCGCCTTTGATCAATTGCAAGCCCGGGCCGATCTCGTCGGCTCCATCAATAGTTACGTCGATTTGCGCATGACGATCGAAGGCGACAACGGTGATGCCAACGCTGCGGGCCAGTTCCGCCGAAGCTTCCGAGGTGGGAATCCCGTGGATGCGTAGGCCGTCCCGCACACGGTCTCCCAGCAAGCGAATGGCGTGAGCGGCGGTGGAACCAGAGCCCAGTCCTACGAGCATATCCGGCTGGACGAAATCCAAGCTCCTTCTAGCGGCAATCTGTTTTTCGTGATCGGCGTTCGACATTCGACCAGCTTAGGATCGCACGAAGCGGAGGCGGCGCTCCTGAGGGTATGATCGAATTGATGAAATTGAAAGACAAGATCGTGGTAGTGACCGGTGGCGCGAATGGTATCGGGAGAGCTCTGTGCTCGCGCTTTGCCGCCGAGGGCGCACGCGCCATCGCGGTGGTGGACATGGATGCGCCAGGGGCGGCGGCGGTTGCGAAGGGAATTCCTAACGCCGAGGCCGATACCGTAAACGTCGCGGAGGAAAACCAGGTTGTGGCGCTAGTGGAACGGGTGATCGCAAAACATGGGCGTATCGATCTGTTCTGTTCCAACGCGGGGATTGGGGTCGCGGGCGGCTGTGAAGTTCCCGACTCCGAATGGCAGCGCATCTGGGAAGTGAACGTCATGTCGCATGTATACGCGGCCCGTGCTGTCCTGCCTGGGATGCTGGCGCGAAAAGAAGGTTATTTACTCCAGACCGTCTCGGCCGCGGGGCTGTTGACCCAGATCGGCTCCGCGCCCTATGCGGTGACTAAACACGCGGCGCTCTCGCTGGCCGAGTGGCTCGCCATCACGTACGGCGATGCGGGAATCAAAGTATCCGCGCTGTGTCCCCAGGGCGTGCGCACGAACATGCTGGAACGCGCCGAATTTGGCGGCGGGGCGTTCCTCCGGGAAGGAGCGCTGGAGCCCGATCAGGTGGCAGAGGCGGTGGTGAAAGGTTTGGAAGCGGAGCAGTTCCTGATACTGCCGCATCCGGAAGTGGCGGAATATTTCCGGCGGAAGGCCACCGACTATGAGCGCTGGCTACGGGGAATGCGGCGGCTGCAGGCCACTGTACAGCCACTCGAAATCGCCGCGGAGGCAAGTTGACTATGCAAGGCACGAAAACACCGCTCTCGCCACAGAACATGCAGCAGCCGGTCTGGAATTTCGAGCAGGAGCCCTACCACGAACGGACCGACGAGACCACCACGAACCTGCGCGCTTATTTCGATCGCATGGACGACGGGAAGATGCGCCAGTACGATCCCAACTGGAGCGATGAACAGGTGGTGGCCTGGGATGGCAATTTTACGGACGAGGGCGGTCTGCTAGTACCGTGCTGTGAGCGCGATATTGAAGTGGAGGAGTACAGGCGCGTGCTGGAACAGGCCATCCAGTATCGGGATCGCGTGCGCGGCCAACTCACCGGGCGAGCCCTTTAGTCCGCGGCGAGGAACGCTTTGGTTTCTGCCAGGAACAGGTCCAATTTGTCGTGGTGGACCCAGTGCCCGGCTCCGGGTACGCGGACCAGGCGATGGTTCTTGATGGACTGAATGCGCCCATCCTCTTCGGGATCGCTCATCCAGCTTTGGGTGCCCCAGAACAGCAACACCGGGCACGTGATTTGGCTTGCGATCTCCTGCAAGTCTTCCAGATTCTGCCCGTACGGCGGGAACCCGCGCGCATAATTATCGAACTTCCAGATCAGCGATCCATCGGCGTTCCAATTGGTGCCGTGCAGAGTGAGATGGCGAGCGACTTCATCGGACAGGTTCGGATTGGCCTCTTTCATGCGAGCCACGGCTGCGTCCAGGTTAGGGTAGGAGTGCGGCTCACGGTGCTCGGTCTGGCGAACTCCTTCGATCCATTTGCGGGTCCTTTCGGAAGCGGGCCGATGGACCCGGTGAGCCTTGGGAAGTCCGAAGCCTTCGATCGAGACGACCTTGCGAACCCGCTCCGGATAAACTCCGGCATAAACCAAAGTGATGATGCCGCCCAGGGAATGGCCAATGATCGAAACGGGGAATTCTCCGATGACGTCGGCGAGGGCCGAGAGATCGAGGACATGCTCGGCGATGGTGTACAGGGCTCCGGGAGCCCAGGCGCTATTCCCGTGGCCCCGCAGGTCGAGCGCATAGACGTGATAGTCTTCGCGAAGGGAGCGGGCCACCCAGTCCCAGTTACGGGCGTGGTCCAGGCCGCCGTGAACCAGAATCAGCGGAGGTTTGGAGTCCTGCCCCCAATCCCAAAACTGCAGCTTCAAGCGATGGGAATAGAAAAAATGCGAGATGGGTTCCAAACCACATATTAGTTCAACGGGGTCAACTAATCCCTTTGGTGAACCCACCATCGACCAGGATGGATGTCCCGGTAACGTAACTGGCGCGCTCGGAAGCGAGGAACACGACCACGTTCGCGAACTCTTCCGGATCGGCAATGCGTCCCAGTGGAGCAACGCGATCAATGAACTGCGAGCGCAGATCGCCTACCGTGGCCAATCGCAGAATCGGTTCGCGGCTACTGGAACCGGTCCGGCGCTTGTGGTTTCGGGGATTGCGAACTTTGGCGGCCCCACAGATGTAGGTTTTGTATATGAGGAAACGACTCCGGAGTTAGCTGATAATTTCAGCTACAATCCCGGCAACCATGCTTTCAAGGCGGGTTTCAGCGTGCGCGGGATCCGTGACACGCAGGTTCAGGCTACTAGCGCTACTTACACATTTCCCAGCATCGCAACTTACCTTGCCGCGGTGAGCGGATCGACGCCGAGGGGGTACTCTGCATTCAGTCAGACCTTCGGAAATCCCTCCATCTATAATTCGCTGTTTACTGGTGTCTTTGCCCAGGACACCTGGAAGCCGCGCCGCAATGCGACCATCACTTACGGTCTGCGTTATGACGTCTACTCTCCTCCAGAGGCGAGTAAGAGTTCCCCATTTCTGTTTTCACAGAAGTTTCGGACGGATCGCAATAACTTCGCGCCACGCCTAGGCTTTGCGCTCGGCCTGGGGAACGATCAGAAGACAGTGATCCGCGCGAGTACCGGCTTCTTCTACGATCCGCCGCAAACCGACCAGTACCGCAAAGCCATCCTGAATAACGGGACTCCCGCATTTTTCAGTATCTCGGCTGGTCCTGCCGCCTCGTTTGCGCCCGGGTTCCCGAATACGTTCTCACAACTCCCAACGGGATTCAGCTTGGCTGCGCAGGATATCACCACGGTTTCGCCGGACTTCGCTACGCTGTACTCTTACAACGCGAACCTTTCGGTCAACGCGTGAGTTGAGCCGCAACGTCGCACTTAGTGCCTCGTATTTGTACACCAAAGGTACGCATTTACCCGTTTACCGCAATATTAACCTGGTGCCTTTGGGGACCTTCCTGGCCGATGGCCGTCCTATCTTCAGTGGAACCGCACGTATCTTTCCACAGTTCGCCAACATTCTCTCCGCTGAGTCTGTCGGCAACTCGAACTATAACGGCGCCAACCTGACTGTCCACAAGGGCCTCTCTCATGGTTATGAGTTTTACGCCACCTACACCTGGTCGCACGCGATCGACGATGCGCCGGAGCAGCACAACATCGATAGCGGGGCGTTCTTCCTCGCCGATCCTACCAACCGCCGCCTAGACAGGGGCAATTCGCTCACGGACAAGCGGCACACCTTCAACATGACGGGAGTATTCCTGCCCGAAGTTCATCTCGGAAAGGGCGTGGATTATGTGCTCAATCACAATCAGATAGCCATTGCGTTAGTGGCGTCCAGCGGGGATCTGTTCAACATCGGCAGCAATGCTTTCCTGAACGGCGATCGATCGGAAGGGACCGCGTTCCAGCGGCCTGCTTTTGTGGGGCGCAACACGGTGCGGGGCCCAGCGTATTCGAGTTGAACGCACGTTACTCGCGGCTGTTTCCCATTCGCGAGCGAAGCTCGGTGGAGTTTCTGGCCGAATCGACCAACATCACGAACACTCTGAACGTGACTAATCTGAATACGACGGCGCAAGTCAACAGTCGGGGCATCATCACTGCGTCTCCGACATTTGGCGCTACGGCGGCCCGCGATCAAAGGCTGATCCAGTTGGGAGTGCGGTTTAATTATTGACGGACTAATGTGTCATCGCGTAGACGATGTAGTTGATCCCGATGCGGATTCCGAGGGCTGAGAACTTCTCGGGATAGCTCGGATCGTCCGCATATTCCCAGCAATCGCCCACATCGGAATTGAAAGAAATCGCGATCATGATGCGGCCCTTGTCGTCGTAGATTCCGCGCCAGTGGGCACCGATGCCATCGCCCTTATAGCCCCGGCCCAAGTGTGCGGCCCCGGGGATCTGATAGCGGTCGTCCAGATCGTAGACAGTGTGAAAGATCGCTTCGGCATCCGGGATCTCGACGATGGGCCGGTCTGGAAAAACGAGCTTCATGCTATCTGCGAAGACCTGCCACTCGACGGTGCCATGGAAATCGTCGGCCATAAAGAAGCCGCCCCGCAGCAGATAGTCCCGGAGCACCTTGGCTTGAGCGGGGTTCAAGCCCCATTCGCCTACCTGAACGGCGTAAAGCCATGGCCAGTTGTAGACCTCGTCGGGGTCTTCCAGGTTGATGGGTTGTTCGACGGAGCGGACGTGTATCCGCGTGAGACGCCGGACGGCTTGTGCGAAGTGGCGGTCTGCGCGCGGATAATCCTGAGTCCACAGCGACAGGCCTTTGCGCCAATCGCCATCGAAGCGGCCGCGATAGCCATCATTCGCGCCAGGCGGAAACATCAGACGCGCGAAGGCCCACTCGGTCTTTTCCTGCCAGTCCGGGGGCGGAGTCATGCCCTCGTATTCGACTCCTGGATACTCGCGGAATGGAAGCTGGAAAGCGTACAACGTGCTTGCGAGGGCCAATGCATAGAGCGATCGCCTCAGCGTAGCCTGGATACTCACATGCTTCCTTGCCCCGAGCATATCACTCAAAGGATATGATTAGACTGTATGCAAGTTACGAGGTCGTGGATTATGGGTGTGAGTCTGCTTTCTTTCAACCTGATTGGCGCAATTAAATCGGGCCCGGAAGTTGGATCGCCTATGCCTGCCTTTGAAGCGCCCGACCAGAACGGCAAAGTCCATAATCTTAAGAGTCTGTTGGGCCCCAAGGGCGCGGTACTCGTTTTCTATCGTTCCGCGGACTGGTGACCCTTCTGCAAAGCCCAGCTCGTGGAGCTGGAACACAACGCGGCGCAGTTTCAGAAGATTGGATTCAACGTGGTTGCGATCAGCTACGACAGTCCGGAATTGCTGCACAACTTCGCGGAAAGGCGGGGCATTCATTTTCCTCTGCTTTCGGATGCCGGGTCCAATATCATTCGAAGTGTTGGGATTCTGAATGAAGAGATCCCCAAAGGTACGCCTTTTTTCGGTATCCCGTATCCGGGCACGTTCATTCTCGACAACAAAGGCCTGATCACTGCCAAGTACTTTGAGGACGACTACAAGCAGCGTTACACGGCCGCGGATATTCTTGTACAACGATTTGGAGTGTTGCCCGAATCCAGCCGGAAAGAAGTTGTGGGGAAACAATTGACGGCGGTGACCTCGGCCAGCAGCTCTGCGGTGCGCACGGGCCAGCGCATTGCACTGGTGGTGGATGTGGAGCTGAAACCCAAGATGCACGTCTACGCTCCCGGCGTGGAAAACTACATCCCCATCGACTGGAAGTTGGCGGATTCGGACGCCGCGAAAGTGTATCCCGTCCAGTATCCCGCCTCTGAAAAGCTGCATCTGGCCGCGATCGGGGAGACCGTTCCGGTGTATCAAGGACACGTTCGATTTACCCGCGATATCACCATCGGAGCCGACGCGAAAGTGAAGGCGCTAGCGGATGCGTCCGGCCAGTTCACCGTTTCCGGAACGCTGCGCTACCAGGCTTGTGACGACCGCCAATGCTATATTCCACAGGAACTGCCGCTGACGTGGACCTTTCAGATGGAAGGCATGGATCGGCAAAGAGCACCGTCCGAACTGCAGCGCAAATAGCGAAACAACCTAACGGCTTAGAACTCGATAGAAGCCAGCACGTCCGATGGATTTTTGTCGAACGCACGGCAGATCCCTAAAAGGCTTTCAATGCTGGGGAGATTGGCGCCGCGCTCGATGGAGCTGATTTGCGAGACGCTGAGCTTGCTCGCGGCGGCGAGGTCTTTGAGAGACCATTCCCGCTCGACGCGCAGCATTTTGATAGCGTGGCCGAGGCGCTCCCGTAACCGGTCCTGAGCGGCACGCCCAAAGCCGAATGTCTCCACCGCATTCTGCAGAGTCTGTCGAAGCTGGCTTAACGAGAATGGCTTAGCGAGATAATCAAACGCCTTCATTTTGAAGGTCACGCGCATGTCCTCAAGGGAAGGGTAACCGGTAATGACGATGACGCAGACTCCAGGATGCGCGGCCTGCAACTGTGCCAGCACCTTCTCGCCGCGAAACTCGCCCATCTTCATGTCAAGCAGCAGAATGTCCGGCTGGCTTTGCTGAAAGGCGGCGAACAGGTCGTCTGGATGGCTGAAAGTACGGACTGAATACGCTCCCTCATCACGGAGAGTGTCTTCCATGAAATTGAGGAAGTCGGCATCGTCGTCCAGAACGGCCACGTCCACCAGTTCCGAGGCATTCATGGACTCCGCTAGTTTGAGGGCGCCTAACCTCATGTGGACCTCAAGACGGCGTTCGAGGCCGCTTCGATTAAAGTGACCTCAATGCAAGCTCCGCTACCGGCCCGGTTTGTGGCGGAGATCGTTCCCCCGTGTTGATGAATAATTCCCTCCGCGACGGTCAGGCCCAGCCCCGTTCCACGCGCATCAAGGCGTGTCGATACGAATGCCTCGAAGATCTCGGGAAGCACTTCGGCGGGAATTCCAGGGCCATCGTCTTCCACTTTGACGGACACCCAGCCCTGTTGGTTACGAAGCAGCCGCTTGGATTGGACTGTGATGGTCCCGCCCGGTTGAATCGCATACAGGGCATTACGCAGGAGGTTGAGAAATACCTGGATGAGGCGGTCGGCATTGCCCTGTACCGCATGGTGGTCCGCGACATTGTTGCTGAACGAGGCCTGGGACGCCTTTTCGTCAATGGCCACCAGGCTCCAGGCTTCCTGAATGAGCGGGCGGAGCGCCACAGGCTCCACGGCCTGCTTGCGGACGCGCGCGAAATCCACCAGGCCCTCGCTGATCTTCCGGAGCCGCTGGGTGACACGCAGCATCCGTCCGAGACGATCCAGGGTGGCTTTGTCCGTGGTGGTCTCGGTGAGTTTCTCGATGGATCCCTGGAGCACGGAAAGCGGTGTGTTGAGTTCGTGAGCCACGCTGGTGCTCAGAAGCCCCAGGCTTACCAGACGGTCCTGCGCTTCCAGTTTGCGAAGGGCATCCTCCAGAGCTTCTTCGTGCTTGCGCAACTGAAGAATGGTCGCGTTGCGCGAGCGCATGATCTGGCCAATCTCATCCCCCAGGATCAGGCGGTCGTCGATGATCTCGTGCTCACGGTCGCCTTGCTGGGTGGCACGGTCCGCGTCCAACATCTGCCGGAGGGGTCCATAGACGTACAGCGGCATAATCGCGACCTCAAGCAAGAGCACGGCGAGAACATAGATCGTCGCCAGAATGATGACCAGATTGGTAGCGGCTCGCTTACCGAGATCGGGATACAGCACGAGGTAAACCGAAATCGCGAGTACCAGGAAGAAGAGATTGTGAAGCACCATCAGCTTCGGCCGAACCTTCAGGTTCCCGAATAGCTTACCGACGCTGAGGGAAGGCTTCCCCAGGGGGGGATGGAGGGGGCCTGATTCGGTGATGATTGGGCTGGCCGTAACGACCATTGTAAACAGCCGTGTGAGGTCCCGCAGGCGCCTTCCACAAATGCGAGACGCTCGGTGCGACGACGTTCCAGGGCGATTGCACAATGAAGCCAAACAGGTCTAGTACTACTGTGTTATAAATAACTGATTGGATCGAGGATACTGCCCGGCGGGCGT
>JBBSHP010000129.1:0-8906 GCA_038232555.1 Bryobacterales bacterium | reverse complement strand
GCCTGATTCAATGAGTCAACCAGCAATGGGAGGAGCTTGATGGAAAAGGCAAAACCGTCGCGCGAGTGGCGGTTCGAGGTGGGAGCCGGATGAATCGAGAGGTTCAAGTCCGGTTCTGCGAGGGCCTCGGGCTGAAATGCCCGGGGCTACTCTCCAGACGGCTTGTTTTCAATGAGTTCGAGGGCGGGTCGGTGGATGGAGGAAATTGCGTAGTGGGGCAGGGTGCTCCGCCCGGCTGCGGTTCAGCGCATGCTCTTGTATCGGTTAAGGCACCCGCTGTGAAATTGCTGCGCATCGCGAACAAATTGGGCTGCAAGGCGGTCCAAGACGGGCGTATGTATCTGATTGAAAAAGGGTGCCTAAAAAATCACTGCAGCGATGCAGTCTTTGCGCAGATGCGCCTTTGCCCTTTTGTTCGCCTAGCCCGAAAGCGACCGGAGCGCGGCGAGCGGGGCGGTTCTGGACACGTGGTTGTACACAGTTTGACACTTGCCCGCCACTTCGGTAACCTAGGTTGACTGATAAGTCTCAACGGAGTACGTCTGTCTGTATGAAAACTGAATTTCCGTCCCCGGGTGAAATCGTGCGTCAATGGCATGTTGTGGATGCCGAAGGCGTGGTCCTCGGACGTTTGGCCTCCAAGGCCGCCAGCCTTTTGATGGGCAAACACAAGCCCAGTTATGCACCATTTCTAGATACGGGCGATCATGTGATCGTCGTGAATGCCGAGAAGATCCGGCTGACCGGCCGCAAAGAAGAGCAGAAATTGTACCGGCGGCATAGCGGATATCCGGGCGGTTTGACCGAAACCGGAGTCCCCAAAATGCGCGCCACGCGGCCAGCCCGGATGATAGAGCTGGCCATCTCTGGCATGCTCCCCAAGAACAAGCTTGGCAAACAGATGTATCGCAAGCTGAATGTTTACGCCGGGAATAAACACCCGCATCAGGCCCAAAAGCCGGTGGAATTGACTATTCAAGATTAGTGAGAGGTTATCCAAGTTGGCAGCTTCGTTAGTACAGCACTTGGGGACCGGGCGTCGCAAGACCTCGGTAGCCCGTATTTTTCTTCGCTCGGGGAAAGGCGATATCACGGTAAATGGCCGTGCCTTCGAGCACTATTTTGTAAACGAGTCCGCGCGCTTTATGGCCCGGCAGCCGCTCGTCGCCACTGAAACTGCGGACAAATTCGATATCCTGATTCTCACCAACGGGGGCGGCTATCTAGGCCAGGCCGGCGCGGTCCGGTTAGGTATCTCCCGTGCCCTGATCGGATTCGACGCGGAACTGCGCGGCAAACTGAAGCAGCTCGGGTTCCTGACCCGCGATCCCCGCCAGCACGAACGCAAGAAGTACGGCCAGAAGGGAGCCCGCAAACGGTTCCAGTTCTCAAAGAGATAGTGCATCCGGCAGAGCCGCTGGGCGTGGGAAACTCCTTCCCTCCGGCTCGGATCGCTTTCTCGACATCCCTCTTTCCCGGGCTGCGCACAAATTCCGCTTTGGCCGTGCGCTGCTCAAGAAGAGCAAGGTGAAACCCGCAGCAATCAGTATCTAATCAGGAGGCATTTTGCCGTCAATTTCAATGAAAGAATTGCTCGAAGCCGGCGTTCACTTCGGGCACCAGACCAAGCGCTGGAATCCAAAGATGAAGGAATACATTTTTGGCGAACGGAATGGCATCTACATCGTCGATCTGCAGAAGACTCTCAAGCTCTTCAAAGACGCCATGCGGTATGTGGGCGAGATGGCCGCGCAGGGCAAGACCGGCCTGTTCGTCGGCACCAAGCGACAGGCTCAGGAAGCCATAGTCGAGGAAGCCACGCGCTGCAATCAGTATTACGTCAACCAACGCTGGTTGGGCGGGCTGCTCACCAACATGGCAACCGTGCAGAAGTCGATTAAGCGGCTAAAAGAATTGGACACCATGGCCAGCACGGAGGGAGGGTATGAAGGCCGCGTCAAGAAGGAAGCCGGCCGTCTGGAGCGCGAGCGCAAGCACCTGCAGACGAATCTAGCTGGAATCAAAGATATGAACGGGCTGCCCGATCTGCTCTTCGTAGTCGATTCCAATAAGGAAGCGATCGCTGTCAAGGAAGCCCGCAAACTGGGCATCCCGGTAGTCGCGGTGGTGGATACCAATTGCGACCCGGATGAAGTGGATTATGTGATCCCCGGCAACGACGACGCGTTGCGGGCCATTCGCCTCTTCACCAACAAGATCTCCGATGCTGTGATCGAAGGGCGAGCCTTGGCGTCCGAGCAGGACTTCAGCGCGGACAAAATCATCACGGATGAACCGACGTCCGAGGAAAACCTGGAGTACACGCATTTCGATCCGCAGCAACTCGATCAGTTGATGTCGGAGAGTATCCCGGATGAGGATCTTCCCTCCATGTCCCTGCCTCGCCGGGGATCGGGGCATGACGCTGCCGAACTCGAAAAGCCGGAAGAAGTCGGCGCCCTCAGCAGCCGCGAATAGGGCACCGGAAACCACAATCATGGAAATTAGCGCCAAGTTGGTAAAAGAGCTGCGCGACCGTACCGGCGCCGGCATGATGGAGTGCAAGAGCGCTCTGGTTGAAGCCCAGGGCAATGTCCCCGAGGCCGAAATCATTTTGCGGAAGCGCGGCATCTCGTCCGCATCCAAAAAATCTACACGTACCACCAAGCAGGGCGTCATTGGGACCTATGTGCATCCCGGCTCTCAACTCGGGGTCTTAGTCGAAGTGAATTGCGAATCGGACTTCGTCGCCCGCACGGATGATTTTCAGCAGTTGGTGAAAGATTTATCCATGCAGATCGCCGCGGCCGATCCTCAATTCATCCGGAAAGAGGATGTCACTCCGCAAGCTCTCGAACGGGAACGCGATATCCAGCGGGGGCGCGCACTCGCTGAAGGCAAGCCCGAGAAGATGGCGGACAAAATAGTGGAAGGCCGGATGAACAAGTTCTATGAGGAGATCTGCCTCTACGAACAGCCCTTTATTAAAGAAAACAGCACCACCGTCGGCGATGTAGTTAAGGCCGCCATTGCCAAGCTGGGCGAAAATATCTCCGTTTCCCGCTTCGTCCGATTTAAAGTCGGCGATGCGGCCGGCGTTGAAGAGCCGTCCTAACGCAGGTCTCCGGCCTGCATGCCGAAATACAATCGTATCCTTCTCAAACTGAGTGGAGAGGCACTCGCCGGCGGGGCGCCTTTCGGAATCGATCCAAAGCGGGTTGGCGAACTCGCCGCTGAAGTCGCGGAGGTAGCCAAAACGGGAGTCCAAATCGGCCTGGTGGTAGGCGGAGTCAACTTCTTCCGCGGCGTTGCGGCGGCCGCCCGGAATATGGAGCGCGTCACGGCCGACCACATGGGCATGTTGGCTACGGTGATCAACTCGCTGGCTCTGCAGGACGCCCTCGAAAAAGCGGGCGTGCCCACCCGGGTGATGACTGCCATCGAGATGCATCAGGTGGCTGAGCCATACATCCGTCGCCGGGCCATCCGGCACTTAGACAAGGGCCGTATCGTAGTTTTCGGCGCCGGCACAGCCAATCCCTACTTCTCCACCGATACCGCCGCTACGCTCCGAGCACTTGAAATTCACGCCGATGTCATCATCAAAGCAACCAGCGTCGACGGGGTCTACGACAAAGATCCGCGCCGCTTCACGGACGCAGTCTTTTATCCGAACGTGTCGTACCTTGAAGTGTTGTCCAAGGCCCTGGCGGTAATGGACGCCTCCGCCGTGGCAATGTGCCGGGACAACCAGCTCCCCATCGTGGTCTTCAATCTGGCGACTTACGGCAATATGATGCGTGTAGCACTGGGCGAACCGATCGGCACTCTGATCAGCTAGAATGAAAAATTCGTCATGAAAAACGACACGCCAGCAGCCGTTACCGGCCCGGGTTTCCAGAACAATCGAGACGTAGAGGCTTACGCAAAAACGCGCATGGAGAAGGTCCTGGGAGACTTCCAGCACGCCATCGCGAATATCCGGACAGGTCGCGCCACCATCGGCCTCTTCGAGAACATCAAGGCCGACTACTACGGAACGCCGACGCCGCTCAACCAGTTGGCCACTCTGCATGTGCCGGAGCCATCCCTGATCACGGTGCAGCCCTGGGACGCTTCCCACATTTCCGCCATCGAAAAGGCCATCCGCACTTCAGACTTGGGGCTGAATCCAGGCAATGACGGCAAACTGATCCGGGTCCCGATTCCTCCCCTCACCGAGGAGCGCCGGAAGGACCTGGTGAAGAAGCTGCACGGGGTAGCGGAAGATCACCGTGTCGCCTTGCGCAATGTACGCCGGGATGCGAATGAAAGTGTCAAGAAGCTGCTCAACGACAAATTAGTCAGTGAAGACGACGACCGCCGTGCTCGCGAGGAAGTCCAGAAGATGACCGACGCCCACATCCAAAAGCTGGATCAGGCCGCCCGCGGCAAAGAAAAAGAGATTCTTGAAATCAAATAGCCTGCCGTCCAACGTCTAAAGGATGTGCAGGTCTTCCCACGTGCTCTTCTAGCGCTGTGTCTTGCGGCTGCCGCGGCATTTGCGCAACGCCCCCCCGTTGTAATCGTAGGGGGATATCACATCTTTTGCGATTCTGACGCCAGGGTTTCCACCGGCAAGTTTGGCCAACTTGAGCCGAAGCTGACCGCCCAAGGGCTGCGCGTGACGTATTTCGACACTTGCCAGTACTCCGGCACGCCCAAGATTGAAGTATTGGCCGCCAACCTGGGGTCCGTAATCGCCAAACTAAATGCGCCTCGCGTGGACGTGATCAGTCACAGCATGGGCGGCTTGATCGTCCGCGCCTATCTTTCGGGCAAACAGGTTACTCCCGGGGTATTCAACCCTCCCGCCGACCCCAGGATCGGGAAGTGGATCTCTATCGCTACACCCAACTTTGGCGCACTCTTTGGAGGCCCCTTCGCTCAATTCGCCCCGGACGACCAGGCGCGCGAGATCCTCCCCGATAGCCAGTTTCTGTTTGATCTGGCCACTTGGAACCAGGACCACGATGACCTGCGTGGGGTGGAGGCCGTGGGAATTGTCGGAAACGCCGGCGGCCTGGGCACCGTTCTCGGACTATTTTCAAGCGGGAATAACGATGGTTTGGTCGCGGTAACCTCGGCCTCTCTGACATTCGCTGGACCGGATGAGAATACACGCGTTTTACCCTACTGCCACAGCGAGGATAATCTCCTCACGTTGCTCGGCGGAGGCTGCAACGCCCGCCCGCTGGCCAAGATTGACTCCGATGATCACCTCTCTTACCGGATCATCAACTCCTTCCTAGCGGGAACCGACGATTGGAAGAAGGTGGGACACTCTCCCAGCCAGGATTCGGTTCTCTCCAAGTTCGGCGGTACGCTGGAGCAGCAACGCGACAGTGCAGATACTCCGGTCGGTCCCATTCGGAATAACAATTTCGTGTCCGGTCCGGTTCGGGGCACGTACACGGTTGTGATCAGCAAGCCTGGCCCAAAGGTCTACCTGGTATCGCCAGCCGCGGCGCGCTTGGGGTATCTCAGTGTTGCGCCCCGGATGATCATATCCATCTACGGGGATCAATTGGATGGAGCAATCGTCACGGTAAACGGACAGACTCTTAATTTGTTCTACACCAGCACCCATCAGGTCAATGCGCTCCTGCCCACGAACATTTCGGGCTTGGTGAAGCTCACCCTTTCCAGTGCAACCGGAAAGTACACGGAAAACCTGTTGGTCGAGGACGCTGTGCCGGCCGTATTCTCGCTGGACGGCTCAGGAACCGGAGCGGCGGCCGCGATCCGGACCGGCAACTTCGTCTCCCTATACGTTACTGGCTTAGGAAATGGCGCTCAGGTCCTCACTATCTTAATCAACGGAGTTAGTGCCGCGGTTAGCTACGCCGGCCCAGCCCCTGGGTTCCCCGGCCTCGATCAGATCAATGTGGAGATTCCCGCCGGCGCACCAGTCGGCGTTCCCGTCCCTGTGACGGTGCACTCAGGCCGCCATCTCCGCAACACCACCACGCTGACCCTTTAGCAGGCGCACGCGGCTCGGAATGGCACCCACGTGTTACAACATCTTACCCAGCCACGACCTTACCGAGCCACGACCGCTAGGGAGTGTTCCATGGGCCGCGGCGGCCCGCCAAAGGGAATGAAAGTCGGTTATTGTAACAGCAGCCGTGGAGCGGCCGTGGCCGGTACCGCTCTGGATCTGTTGAAGCCGATAGGGAGTTTGGTCTGGAACGCGCTTGCAGAGCCAAATAGGTGTGCGCCAATTCCTCCCGCGAGGAAGCGGCAGCACGAGACAGTGCGTTTTTTTTTAATCTTGCGCGTTCTCCGCTTCCACGCTGGAAGGAACAACCTGGGAGGAACAACTATGTCTTTCATCATAGCGGGAATCGACGTGCACAAACGGATGTTGATGGTGACGGCGGCGGATGCTTCGCTGGCCGAAGGCGACCTGGAATTTGAGTGCCGGAAGTTCGGGACGGGAAGCGCGGAACTGAAGCATCTAGCGGCTTGGCTGAAGGAGCAGCAAGTATGCGAAGTGGTGATGGAGTCCACGGCGCAATACTGGAAACCGGTATGGCTGGCTCTGGAGGGGCATTTCAAACTGCATTTGGCGCAAGCCTGGTCCAACCGGGCTCCCAAAGGACGGAAGAGCGATTTCAAGGACGCTCAGCGGCTGGTCCGGCGCCACATGGCCGGGGAACTGACATTAAGCTTCGTGCCCGAGGCCGAACAACGGCAAAGCCGCACCTTGACGCGGCGGCGCGTGCAATTAAGGGTGCGGCTGTAGAACCAATTGGAAGCCTTGCTGGAAGAGATGCGGCTGAAACTGTCCAGCATAGTGACCGATCTGTTGGGCAGCAGCGCCAGGCGAATCCTGGCAGCCATCGCCAAGGGAGAAACGGATCCGGAGAAACTGGCGACGTTAGGGGACGCGCGGCTGAAATGCACGCGCGAACAGATGCAAGATGCCTTAGGGTTCGTCACAAAATAACCATATCAGGGTTTAAGGGGAGGACCGGGCAGGATCTTATAGTTCCATGCACAATGGAATGAATCCCTTTCGATGTTGAGTTCGGCAATCTGTTGGTCTGTAATCTTAGTGCCTGGAGGATAGAGATTCGAATCGATCTGCGCACGCACCTTCAGACCCGCCTTGGTTGTGGTCGCAGCGATGAGATCGACAATCACCTGATGGCTCACCAGCGGCTTGCCTCTCCAGTTCTGGCTAATAAACGAGAACAGCCGATGTTCGATCTTGTTCCACTTGCTGGTGCCTGGCGGCAGGTGGCAAACCAGAAACCGGAGTCCAGTCTCATCGGCCAGTCTTTGCAGTTCCACTTTCCACAGCCGCAATCGCGATCCGTTACTCCCGCCCGAATCGGCTGTGATGAGGATCTCCTGTGCCCTGGGGTAAGTCTCCTTCCCCATGCCGTACCACCAGCGCCGGATTGTCTCGACCGCGAATGTGGCCGTATCGTGATCCACTCCGACGCTCACCCAACCCGTATTGCTGCCGATGTCGTAGACCCCGTAAGGGGCGGCCCGGCCTAACTCCGGTATTGCAAAATCGTGGACACGTACTTTCTCCGGATCCCCTTTGGGACGAAGCTCCCGCCCACTATTCTTGAAATCGCCCACCAGTTCCTTTTTCTTCGTATCCACCGAGATTACTGGTTGCTGTCGAGCCAACAACTGCTTGACGTGTTCGTTGATGTGCTGGAATTGCGCGTCCCGGTCCGCGTGGCTCGATCCTTCCAACGTTTTGCGATTGGCCTGCAGGCTATAACCCAACTCATGCAGAAGCTCGGCAACCATGCGATGACTGGTCTGGTGGCCCGCTCGATTCAATTCATCGGCCAGTTTGCGCACGCTCTTGCATGTCCAGCGCAATGGCGATTCCGGATCGCCCCGCGTGACCGGCTCGACCAGACGCTCCAGATCCACCTTCAAGGTGGTGTCCCGGTCCACCGTCCTCTTCCTGCCTCCGCCCGCGCGGCGCACTCGGGCGGGTTGGACCGCTGGCTTTTCGTGCAGTTCTTTGATGCCCTGAATAATGGCGCGCCGCGAAACGCCCGTTTCGCGAGACACGACCGAAGTGCCGCCGAATCCGATGGCCACACTCTCGGAAGCCGCCACAAGACGTCACATCCGCTCATCAAGAAATGGGGTTAGTTTCTCAAATCGAACGCGAATCTGGTCGCCTTCCGCCACTGCAACAAGTATAAAACATTTCTTGCGCAGATATGTTCCACTTATTTTGTGACGATCCCTTTAGAGAAGAAGCGGCGCGCCGTGGACCTGCCCCCTGGCCTCGCCAAAAAGCAGCGCCGTCAAGCGCCGGTTTACACCTATCCTCGCTAAGCTCGCGGGAGAGGCAGCGATTTTAACTAGCGGTTGCGGTTGTGGCCTCGGGCATCGTAATCGGCTCGTCGGCGCTTCCGCCATAAATGGCCGGAACCTTGGCTCCCATGGGTCGGAGATAAGCAGAGAGCTGGCCTCGATGATGAATTCCGTGGTTACCCATCAATTGCAGGTAGACGATGGCCGGGAAGTTGAAAACGCCGTGAAAGTCGATCGTCTTCAACAACCGATCCGGAGTCATCTTGCTGACCCGCTCGAAACTTTGGGTGAAATGCTCTTCATACCAACTGGCCACGTCTGCTGAATTCCGGACTGTATCGGGACGCGCTCCACCCGCGCTAAACGCCCCCGCAGCGGCACCGTCCATAAAGAAGCACTCAGATGCCGCGATGTGCCACGCGAGATCTAGCAGCCCGTGGCAGAAGTGAGTGTTTTCAGACGGTGAGACGAAGGGGAGTCACCTGAAATTCGTCGAACCTGTCAGCGGCGGCATCGGTTCCAACGGAGCTTTGCGGCACAAAGTGCTCCGATGCTTGCCCTGTCTC
>JBBSHP010000128.1:0-8918 GCA_038232555.1 Bryobacterales bacterium | reverse complement strand
CGTGGTGGCGCTGTGCGCCATATACGCGGGCCCATACGCTCCCCTAGCGCTTGCCGCCGTGGCTGCAGTGTTATTTTTGTTCCGCCGTATCTACGCCGAGGTTGGTTCGGCGCTTCCCTTAAACGGCGGCGCGTATAACGTACTGCTGAATACAACCACGAAGGCGAAGGCGTCCATAGCCGCATGCCTCACGGTACTCTCGTATCTTGCGACCGGCGTCATCAGCGCTTATGAAGCGATGAGATACGCCCATAATTTAGCCGGCAGCCTCAATGTGTTTTGGTCGACCATAGCGCTGCTAGCGGCGTTTGCATTGCTGAATCTGCTTGGTATTAGTGAATCGGCCGGTGTTGCACTCGGACTGTTCACATTTCACATTTTCGTTCTCATCGCTCTGGTTGCCATGGCCAGCATGTACGTGGCGGCAAACCCAGGACAACTATTTTCAAGCTGGCACACGCCAGGGCAGTTTAGTGTTGTACCCGCGGTGTTCTTCGGTTTCTCAGCCGCGATGTTGGGTATTAGCGGTTTTGAAAGCTCCGCCAATTTCATCGAGGAGCAGGCCGAGGGCGTTTTCCCGAAGACTCTCCGTAACATGTGGATCGCAGTGGCGGTCTTCAACCCGCTGCTCAGTCTTTTAGCGATGGGGCTAATACCGGCGGACCATATGGCCGAGCACAAGGAAGATCTGCTTGCCCAAATGGGGCTGCTCTGCGGTGGGCCTTGGTTCCGCATAGTTGTGAGTGTGGACGCGGTTCTCGTTTTGTCGGGCGCCGTGTTGACGGCGTACGTGGGCGTGACCGGACTAGTCAGACGCATGACCCTCGACCGTTGCCTCCCGCAGTTTCTGCTCGCGCAGAACCAGGCGCGTAAAACGAACCATTGGATCATCCTGCTCTTCTTCATATTGTGTTCATCGGTCCTGCTCGCAACAAATGGCGCAATCGAGGCACTCGCAGGCGTGTACACGTTGTCTTTTCTGGGCGTTATGGGGTTGTTTGCGATCGGCAACATGCTGCTGAAAATCGAGCGAGCGAGATTACCCCGGCTAGTCCGTGCGAGTTGGGCATCGGTGATCACCGCCCTTCTGGCCGTCAGTGTGGCTTTGGCCGGCAACCTAATGTTGAACCCCGCCTACGTCAAGATTTTCGCATTGTACTGTCTTTCCGCTGGCGCGTTGATCACCGCAATGTTGCTGCGACTGGAGATCCTCAAAGTTCTTTTGGCAGCCATCAATGGGCTCGTGAGCAGAATCGAGGTGGGAAACCGCCGAATGCGAATAGCGCTAATCCGCGGTATTCGCCGCCTAAATAGATTCCAGGTGGTTTACTTTACAAAGGGCGACGACTTGCCGGCGCTGAACCGCGTCGTGCTTTACGTTCTGCGGAACGAGCCCAGCCGACGATTGCGAGTTGTTCATTGCTACGACCACATCGACGATATTCCCAGTACTCTCGCGGGAGACCTGACGACGGTCGACCACATTTATCCCCGTATCCGGATCGATCTGTTGCTTGTAAAGGGCCGTTTTGGTCCCGAACTCATCGAGAAGCTTTCCAATCGTCTCGGAGTGCCCAAGAACTATATGTTCATCAGCACGCCCGGCGATCGGTTCCCGCACAAGCTCGCCGATCTTGGCGGAGTACGGCTGGTCATGTAAGCGGAGCATGGGCCTCGACCATCGCTCGAGTTACGTGTGCTTGTATTGATGACCGGGCTGCCCCTTTTGCACGCCGGGAGGCGGAGGTTGCGATGCAATCCACGCGCCGAGACTTTGCCATACTTGTTTAATCCCGTATGCCTGAAGCTTTGGAATCCGTCACCTTTGCGCAGACTCGCCTTCAGGTCTGGGCTTCGCATCAATGAGCGGACAAAACCGAAAATGTACGGGCAGGTCTTCGAATCCGCTCGTATATCGAGTCTCAACTACTGGTTGGAGATCGTCTTCTCGGCCGCCCTCGCAACTTTCGGATTGGTCTTGAACAGTTCGGCGTTATTTATCGGCGCCATTTTGATCTCGCCATTAATGGGGCCCATCATGGCAACCGGCCTGGCGTTGGCGACCGGAGACCTGTACCTCGCGATCAAAGCTGTTGTCAATGTGGTGATGAGCGTCGCTGCCGCGATCGGGTTGGCCGCATTTTATCGTCTGGTCGCTCCCTTTTCACTCGGCTACAGGGGAGATCGTCGCCCGCTCTAATCCGAACCTGCTTGATCTCGGTATCGGAATTTTCTCCGGATTGGCCGGTTCCCTGGTCTTATGCCGAGGCGGGGGAGGCGGGGGCGTAACCGCCTTGCCCGGCGTCGCAATTGCCCTGGCGCTTATGCCACCGCTTTGCACCATGGGCTTTGGCTGGGGTAGCGGAAGCAACCTGAAGATCATGGGCGGCGCCGGACTTTTATTTCTGACGAACCTCGTAGCTATCGTCAGCAGCGCTTTCCTTGTCTTCCTGCTGGTCGGAATTAGTTCTCCCCAGGTCTCCGCCGAAATGAAGCGGGTGCAAAGGATGACCCTTTCGCTCAACTTCTATCGCGCGGTCTGTTGGGCCGGGCATTAGCCCACCGGGGGGCAATTGGGTTGGCGTATCCTCATACTTGCCGTGCTTTTGGGGGCGATTGCCCTTCCTCTGCGGCGTGCCCTTTTACAGGTCGCGGGTGAACAAAGATTCCGGCTCCTCGCAGAAAGGTAAGGAAGGGCAGGTAAACAGAATCCATGGTCTCCATTGCTTAGAGTAAGCCGTGCTTCTTCAACTTATATCGCAACGCATTGCGCCCGATTCGAAGGTGCCGGGCAGCATCGGCCTGATTGCCTCCAGCTGCCTCCAACGCCTTCACAAGGATGAATTTTTCCTGGTCGGACAGCGACTCGCTTGGATGAGTGGAATCAGTCCTGTTCATTGGCATGGGAGTGGCGGCAGTTTCCTCAGCTCCGGCGGTAGCAACGGCTGGCGTCTTCTGACGCAGGTAAGCGGGCAACTCCATTACGTCGAGCGTATCTCCGATGACCATCATGCAGGCGTAACCCACAACGTTCTCGAGTTCACGAACGTTTCCCGGCCAGGAGTGACGCGACAACAAAATCTGCGCTCGCTGCGTGATGCCTCGAATCTGTTTTTGATAATCTCGGGAGAACCGCTCGATGAAATGCCGGACCAACAGCTTTAAATCCTCCTTGCGATCCGACAGGCTGGGAAGAGCGATCTCCACCATGGCGAGCCGGTAATAGAGATCATCACGAAACTGTCCTGCCACGATACGTGCCTGTAGATCGCGATTCGTGGCGGCAATCACGCGAACGTCTACGTGCCGGGGCGCCAGGGAACCGACTCGATGGATCTCCTGATTCTGGAGCGCGCGAAGCAGTTTGGCCTGAGTTCCAGTCGGCATATCACCGATTTCGTCCAGGAACAAAGTCCCGTGATTCGCATGTTCAAAAAGGCCGATTTTGTCATGAGTGGCTCCGGTGAACGCGCCCTTGACGTGTCCGAACAACTCGCTCTCAAACAAAGTCTCGACGATTGCGGAGCAGTTCACCACAACGAAATTTCCTTGCGAAGCGGGGCTGAGCCGATGGATTGCCTGGGCCGCCAGATCCTTGCCGGTACCCGTTTCTCCGGTGATCAGGACCGAGCGATAGTGCGGCGCGATGCGCCTGATATGCGCAAATACATCCCACATCTGCGGACTGCGTCCGAGTATTCCCTGGAACTGGCTATTCGCCAGCATCGATTCTTCGAGCGCGACGTCGCGCTGCCGACGCCTCGCCTCGGAGATTAGCGCCTCGATCCGAAGCCGCAGCGTGGCGATCGAAACAGGTTTGGTCAGGTAATCCGTGGCGCCCTTCTTGATCGCTTCGACGGCGGATTCGCTGGAGTAGTGGGCCGTCATCAATACCACGTCGATAGACGGGTCGAATTGCATCACTCGATCGAGGATGTCGATTCCGCTGAGCGATGGCATCACCAGATCAGTGATCACGATTTGGGGATGCCGGGCGTAAATCGTGTCGAGTGCTTGTTCCGGGTCTCCAAAGGCTAAAATCTCGAGATCTTCCTGCTGAAGAGAAGCGGTCAATAACTTTAGGCTATTGCGGTTATCGTCGATTAGAACCAGCAAGACGCTGGATGTAGTCATAGGGTGCCCGACTGGATTTATGCACCGGCAGACGGCAACGTGAATGAAACCTTGGCGCCCTTGCGGTGTTGATTTGCAATCCAAAGTTTACACCCGTGCAATTCGGCGAGATGGCGGGCCAGCGACAAACCTGTTGCGAGGCCTTCCCTCACTCCGGGAGGCTTAACCTCAAGTTGATAGAACCCGCCGAGCACGGCGGCATGCTGGCTGCGTGGAATCCCTGGCCCACTGTCCCTTACAGAGACGCAAAGCACGCCAGGCCGGGGGGCGACAGTGATGGTGACCTTGCCATAGTCAGGCGTGAATTTCACCGCGTTGTCCACCACCGCCATCAAGAGGTTGAAAACGCGCTCACGGTCGGCTCGCACGCCTGATCGAATCGGAACACGGGAGTGGACATGAATTCCTTTGGCGCTAGCGCGCTCGTGAATCCGAGCGGTTACGCGATCGATCTCTTCACGCACTTGGAAATCTTCCAGCTTCAGATCCGACTGGCCAGCCTCCAGGGAGGAGAGATCCAACAATTTGCCGACGATCGATAGAAGCTTCGCTGCATCACCGAGGGCATCGTCTAACAACCCCCTCTGAGCTTCATTCAATGGACCGAGGCTTTGCGCCCGAAGGAGCTCACAATTTCCAAGGAGATTGTGTAACGGGGTGCGCAGTTCATGGTTGATTCTGCCGAGAAAATCCTTTTTGAGCCGGTTGGCTCGATTTAGCTTCCGTCCGCAATCCCGCAACTCTGCAACGAGTTGAGCGGGCGACTGCTCGCTTAGACGGCGGATCACCATCCAGACGGTGGTCCGGTCTCTTCGCAGCAGATGGGCTTCTACAGGCAATTCTGCCTGGTTCGGTGAATCAGTCAACAGTTCGAAGGCGGGAGATGGCTTAAGAGCCCCCGCCAACGATGCGTACCTATGCAAGAGGTCCGATTTGTGTGACGATGACGAGAACAATTGTTGGACCGGCCGGCCGCCAAGATGCCAATCGTCGAGCCCAAACATGAGCGAGGCCGCCGGATTCGATTCGACGATCCGCAAGCGACCATCCAGCAGCAGAATGGCATCTGAGATAATATCCTGAAGTTCCGTCACCTGAATCACTGCTTTGAAGTCACTAGTTTCAAGCAGATTTGAGGCCATCAGGAATTGGGAGCATTTGTTTCGATGTCACTAACATTTCGGGAGAATCGCTTCCATCCTGCTGTTGAACACGCGGCGCTCTTCGAAGCTCTGGATGTTCTGACGACGCCGATGCTCGTGCTGGATCCGGAATTGCGGCTCGATTTCGCAAATCAAGGTTACGTAACCATCTTTTCGTCCGATCCTGATCCGTTGGCGGCGGAGCGTTTCGCCGGCCTGCTCGCACAACTCATTCGAGGCTCGAGCACGGAGGAGTGCTTTGAGATCACCCACGATTTTGCAGCGTTGGGCCGCCGCATGCTGCGGCTGGATGTAAAGCGCCTGCATCGGAGCGATCGGCTTCTGCTGATCTTAAACGGATTTGACACGCGCGCACGCGATGACGCCTCCGCCGGCGGAATTGCCCAGGCGATGGCTGCGAACATTGCCGGAGTCATTCTCGCCGACGTCAATGGCCGCATCATGGCCGCCAATACCGCGTTCTTACATATGCTGGGCTACCGCCAGGACGATATCACCGCCGGCCGTCTAAGCTGGACGGAGCTTACGCCCGTCTCCTGGAGACTTGCCGATAGCAGGGCGATAGCTCAGGTGAAAAAGGAAGGGCGGTGCCTTCCCTATGAGAAGGAATACGTTCGCAGCGACGGAAGCCGTCTGCCGGTGTTGCAGAGCTTGGCCATTCTCCCCGATTCGGCGGAAACACTGAGCGCATTCATCTCGGACCTGACGGAATATAAAAAGGCCGAGCACGATCGAATGCACCTTTTAAAGCAACAAGCGGCCGTCCTCAACGCGGCTGGCGAGGGAATTGTCGGCTTGGATGTCCACGGCCGTTGCAATCTTATCAATCCGCTGGCCTGCACGATGCTCGGTTACACGGCGGAGGAATGCTTGGGCCGGAATATGCATGAACTTTGGCATTATAAGCACGCCGATGGTACACCCTATCCACGCGAGGAATGCCCCACTTATCACGCGCTGCTGCTTGGTAAGGGCTCGAGCATAGACGAAGACTTGATTTGGCGAAAGGACGGAAGCTGTCTCGCAATTTCCTTAACGACCCAACCAGTCTTGGTGAACGGGGGGGTTGCGGGGGCAGTGATTACGATGCGTGATATCTCCGCCCTTCAGGCGGCGCAGTTAGTGAGCAGTCAGCGAACCCTTGAACTGGCCCGCTCCAACTCCGAGTTGCAACAATTTGCGTACGTAGCGGCTCACGACCTGAAGGAGCCTCTCCATACCGTCGCGGGATTTACAGAGCTGCTGAACGAGCGTTACTCCGATCAATGGGAGAGGGAGGGAAGAGAGTTCCTGGCCCTGATTGCCGAGTCCACCGAATCCATGACCCGGATGATCGGAAACCTGTTGGCGTATGCCCAACTGAACGCCAGCCCATTGACATTGAGGCTCGTGGATTCAGAAGATGCGCTCCGGAGAACGCTGGAGACCCTTTCTGCAAGTATCACGGACAGCGGAGCGACAGTGCTTCGTGGTCCCCTACCAGCGATTTACGCCGACGAGACTCAGTTTCTGCAGGTGCTTCAAAACTTGATCTCGAACGGTATAAAGTACGGAGCCGATCGGCCAATTGTAATAGAAGTAAGCGCGGTCGAGCAACAAACCGCTTGGCTTTTTTCGGTTAGAGATAATGGAATCGGGATTGCGCCCGAGAACCTCGATGGCGTATTTGATCTATTCAAGCGCACTTTACGAAAGAGCGCCCCTGGTTCGGGGATGGGTCTTGCGATTTGCCGCAAGATTATCGAGCGGCATGGTGGACGAATCTGGGTGGAGTCGGAGGTCGGAGGCGGTTCTGCGGTTTACTTCACGCTTCCGGCGGTGGCAGCGGTGCACAGCTCTGCGTGATTGCACGCTCTCAGCGCGATACGGAGCATACCTGCTCCATGTCGCGCTCAGGTCCTTTGCACAGGCAGGCAGAAAGCGCGAGTTCACAAGCAAATACCGGGGAGAACCACGTCATGAAAAGGAAGTCCCGGAGCGCCACGGTGATTTTGGCAGTTACGTTAACTGGCATCGCCGGATACGTCGACGCCTTCGGATATCTCACCCTAAACCACGTCTACGTTGCCAATATGAGCGGCAATAGTGTCGCACTGGGTATTCATGTCGCGCAACTCGAGTGGTCACAAGCAGTGCAGCATGGGAGGCCGATAATTAGCTTCTTATGCGGCCTGTTAATTTCCCGGTTCATCGTCAGTTTTGGCATTCACAAATCGTTCCGGTTCGTTGCCGCCAGTGCCCTTTCCATACAGTTTCTAATGCTGCTGGCATTTACTGTCTGGCACTCCGGTCCTGTGGGTGTGTTTTTGGCCGGGTGCGCCATGGGCATTCAGGCCGCTACAGTTTCCCGGTTTAACGGCGTTACAATCTACACCTGTTTTGTCACGGGTACGCTCGTGAAGTTTGCCGATAATATCGCGGAGATGGCAGCTTCCAGGACTGTTTCGCACGAGTCCATTCAAAACGCCATGTGGTTTGCCGGGGTATGGTCTATGTACATCGGCGGCGCTGTGGCAGGGACATGGGAACTGCACGTACTGCGCTCCACAGCGATGTGGATTCCATTGGCCGCGCTGGCGCTGCTGATCGCTTTGGACCTTCGCCGGCCAACTATTTTCGACGACGATCCACGCGCTAATTGATCAACGCGGAAGTTGTCTTTCCGCCACCATAGACCTGGAAGGGCAGCCTGTCCTGTGTCTCCCAACCAAGTCCTAAGCCCGCTCTTGACAAATCGGGCTCAAGCATCCCATTGTGCGCTTCAATCACCCCATCGAAGGCCATTTTTCTACCCGCACGTGATCGAAAAAATATTCGGCGTTGACGGCGCGCTGCGCGCCACAACAGGCATGGGCGTGGATCGAGCGTGCGGTGTGCGCCGAGAGCGGCATGCAATGTCCTTCGCATAGCGCGTCCGCCTGTAGAAATCCGGGGATGCCTCCGCAGCGGGTCGCATCGGCCTGGAGAACGTCCACGGCGCCAGCGGATAACATGCGGCGGAAGTATCAGGCGTCAGAACCGTACTCGCCGGCTGCGATGTTCATTTCAGCCGGACCGCAATCTCGAATCAAGTGCTGGCCTTCGAGATCATCGGAGGAGACCGGCTCCTCGAACCAGCTCACGCCGAACTCGGCGGATCGCTGCGCCTGATACAGAGCTTGCTTTGGGGTGTAGGCGCCGTTCGCATCCACGAACAGTTCTATGCTCGAGCCAATGGCCTCGCGCACTAGCTTGACGCGCTGGACGTCTGCCGAGGCATTGCGTCCGGCCTTCATACTCACCGCGCGCGCAGGCCGCTGTTCGCCCAGTCAAGCAGTTTCCCTTTGAGATCCCACAGTGCGTTGTCTACGGCCGCAATCGCCATTGAGCAAACTCCTGGACGGCCGAGGTTGCGAATCGCAATACCCATGACTTGCAAAGGCCTGACCGATCGCAAAGCTGTCCAGGCCAGTGACTTTCCGCGCGAGTGTGTGCTCAATCAAGTGCGCCGTGGCCACATCGGCATAGCTGTAGCCCAGGCCTACTTGTCCTCCTGCCGTGACATGCACCAGCACCATGGTCGTGTATCGCCATTCCAGCGTGCCATCGGATTCCGGCGTTTTCGTGGGAATCGCATAGGCT
>JBBSHP010000127.1:0-8932 GCA_038232555.1 Bryobacterales bacterium | reverse complement strand
CTTGATATTCTCAATTCGAACGTCACTGCGGCCCTGCTCGGATGCCAGTCGTTTTTCGAGCCGCTCAGGCGGAGCGGACGCGGGCGGGTCATTAATATCGCTTCGCTCAGTTCATTTCGCGGATGTTTTCAAGTAGCGGCCTACGGGGCCAGCAAGGCCGCCCTCGTTTCCCTCACCCAGACGCTTGCCGTCGAGTGGGCTCGGGACGGCATCAACGTGAACGCCATCGCTCCTGGCGTGTTCCCTACCCCGCTGAACGCCGGGCTCCTAAACGGTACCGGGCGGGGACAGGAGTTCCTCACGCGCACCCCGATGGGCCGCTTCGGCCGGCCGGAAGAACTGGGAGGAGCCGCGGTGCTACTCGCGTCCGACGCCGCGAGTTTTATCACCGGAGAAACCATCGCCGTTGACGGCGGCTTTCTAGCCAGTGGAGTGAACGTATGACGAATTGTTGGCACAGCAACCAACTGCCGTATTTTAGGTACGTTCCTCGGCGAGGAACTCGTTGAAGCGCTCGATGGCGGGTTCGAAGCGATTGCCACTCGCGGCAAAGCCCAGACGAAAATGCGACGGCTCACCGAAACAATCGCCCGGCACAATCAGAATGCCGCGCTGGGCAAGCCTTCTGCAGAAATCGCGCGTGTCGCTGCCATCCGTCAACCACGGGAAAGCCGTCATACCTCCGCGTGGCCGGTGCCAGCACATGATTTCGGTGTTTTCAGCAAAAACGCGATCGAGGAGCTCCAGATTTTGCGTAGCGGCGTGCTGAGCTCTCGAATAAATCGCGTCGGAGTGCTGGAGGGCCATGACGGCCAGCCGCTCACCGAGCACATTGTTGGTGATCGTAAAGTGATTTCGCGCGTTCAGGTAACGCATTCGCCGGTCGCGATCGTGCTCGACAATCCAGCCGACGCGCAGGCCGCTCAAGCAAAGGGCCTTCGAGAAATCGCCGATCACCACGGCGTGCGGAAGCCGGGCAGCGGATCGCGTGATCGGGCCGTGGTAAATTGGATGATACACCTGGTCTGAGACGAACTGGATGCGGCGGTCGGCGCAGAAGTCGTGCAGTTTTTCCATGTCCTGATCGCTTATGACCATGCCTGTCGGGTTATGGGGCGAGTTCACGAGCAGCAAGCGTGTATCGCGATCTAAAAGCTGGACGATCTCGTCAAAGTCGATCCGGAATCCGTTTCCGGCGCGCAGCCGGTAATAGCGGGGGGCGATTCCGAGCGATTCAGCCAAGGCAGTGTTGGCAGGGAACCCCGGACTTGGAAGCACCGCGTTGGCGCCCGGCTCCGCCGCGAGCAAGAACAGAATCAGGAGCGCCTCGGCGGCTCCAGTAAGCACCTGAACCTCGTCTGGTTCGACTCCCTCTAAGGCAGCAATTGCGGCCCGCAACTCTGGTGTTCCGGCTGCACTGGTATAAGACAGGCGCGTGTCGAGAAGTTTTTCCAATTCGCTGTCGCCGCCCAGCGCCAGCAATTCACGCATTGTCCAAACCGGACCGGTGCTTGATGCCAGAACATATTCGATGGGCGGGTTTGCAGAGTGCTTCTGAGCGATCCACTCGTCAAGGAGGAAAGGGGGCAGCCTCATAGTAATTATCCGATTCCGTCTTGTCTTGCCAGGTTCCAACCAGTATAAGTCCAACGGCCTCCGGTGGTGCCGTATTTTTTTTGCCTTTTCGTCCCGAGCGATTCGTGGCAGCCCACGAATGGCCACTGGCGGCTCATTCAGCGCGAGTGGCGCTTTTCGGCTACCATGGGCACGGCTGTTAGGCAGAGTGCTTTGCCCGTAGCCCTGGGCAATCTCGCTGTCCGCGACTGGATTCAGCTGCCGGGCCGCACAGTCCCGACGCGATCGACTTCTACGTAATGCTAAGCTAAACGCCTTGAATGTGGACACGCAGAAACTTCGTCAAACTCCTGGCCTCACCGGCGTTCGGCGCCCGCGGACAGGGCGTCGCATCTCGAAACGTCAAGCCCGCGCCACGAGGAAAGCCTTCGGGATTACCGTTCCATGCGCATTTTGTAGATATCGCCGAAACGGCCGGATTGCGAGCGCCCGTGATCTACGGCGAGGCCGATCGCAAATCCTACATCCTTGAAACCGTCGGATGCGGGGCGGCGTTCATCGACTACGATAACGACGGGTGGCTCGACATCTTCGTGCTGAGCGGCACCAATCTTGCAGGCTCACGCGACACTACCAATCGCTTGTATAAGAATAATCGCGATGGCACCTTCACCGATGTGACAGACAAGGCGGGTTTGCGCCGCACCGGATGGGCGTCCGCCGTCTGCGTGGGCGATTACAACAACGATGGATTCGACGATCTGTTCGTCACGTACTGGGGACGAAACGTTCTTTATCGCAATAACGGCGACGGAACTTTCGCCGACGTGACGAAGGACGCCGGCCTGCTCCGTCAGGAAGGTCGGTGGGGTTCAGGATGTACCTTCCTCGACTATGATCGGGACGGACACCTGGATCTGTTCGTTGCCGATTATCTGCAATTTGATTTCAATTCAGTCGCTAAGGTCGGCGCTAATTCGAACTGCAACTGGAAAGGCATACCGGTGAATTGTGGCCCTCGAGGGTTGCCGGCCGGCATGCCGGCGCTGTATCGCAACAACGGGAATGGTACGTTCACCGATGTAAGCGTCTCCTCCGGGGTCCACAAAGCCACGGGCAGTTACATGCTGACGACGGTCGCGGCCGACTTCGACAACGATGGCTGGCCAGACATCTACGTGGCCTGCGATTCGACGCCTAGTTTTCTTCTGCGTAATAACCACGATGGAACGTTCACCGACATCGGCCTGGAAAGCGGCGTGGCCCTGAACGAAGACGGTAACGAGCAGGCCGGCATGGGCGTCGGCATCGGCGATTTCAACCTGGACGGCAACCTGGATATTTTCAAGACCCATTTCGCCGACGATACTAATGTCCTCTACCGCAACGATGGGAAGGGTAATTTCGACGATGTGACAATCGCGAGTGGCCTCGGCGTCGAAACGCGTTTCATTGGATGGGGAGCCGGGATCGTCGACCTCGATAACAACGGATTTCCGGATCTGTTTCTCGTGACCGGTAGTGTATACCCGGAAGTTGCGGCGAAGCTTCCAGGGTATCCATTGAAAACCCCGCGGGTGATCTTCCGCAGCCTCGGTAACGGCCGGTTTGAAGAGCTGATCGAAGCTGCGGGTCCGGCGATCGCCACGCCGCACTGCAGCCGTGGCTGCGCCTTCGGCGATTTCGATAACGACGGCGACATCGATGTGTTGATCGTCAATCTGAACGAACCGCCTTCACTATTACGCAACGACCTCAGCGGAAACAATCACTGGCTAAAAGTCAAGCTGGTCGGCATCAAGTCGAACCGTGGAGCGATCGGGGCGCGGGTGACGGCGCGTTACGGCGGCAAAGTGCAGGCGCAGGAAGTGCTCAGTCAATCGAGCTTCTATTCAGCAAGTGACTCCCGGCTTCACTACGGTCTAGGCGCCGCCGAAATTGCGGATCTTGAAATCCGCTGGCCAAACGGGGGGAGGGAAACCGTTACGAATGTGCCAGGGGACCAGCTCGTCGTGATCAAAGAGGGGTCGGGAATCGTGAAGAGGGAAAAGTTCGGGCGGGCTCCCAGGTAGGAATCCTTGACGGCCTCAGCCGTTCACATCATTTCTTCCAAACCGAGACGTCGTCAATCTGCAGCCACCGCTGCGCGTTCTCTCCCGAAAAACCAACATACACCTCTCCCTCGGATTCCGCGCCAGAGTTGAATTGGACCGAGAGCCGCATGTATTGAGGCGCAGCGCCGAAAGATGTCTCGAACAGAGTCGCATGCCCGCGAGCCGTGCGTACCCCGAAACGTCCCGACTGGCCAGTCAGATTGGAGCGGACCCAGGTACTCAGTCGATAATCGGTGTGAGGCTGGATAGGAACTTTCTGAACGATTGCGTTCCAGTTACCCGTGCTGCTCGTAACCCATGCGTTGTTGACTCCTGAATGGCCGCGCGTCTCATAGCGGGTAATTCCCTTGGGGTCGGGACCCTCACTTGTCCAGAGTCCGGACAGCATCGGTCCGAGCTGAAACTCGAAGCTGCCGTCGCTGACCAAGTTTCCGGAATCGTAATAGACTGCCAATTCGGCGATGGAAGTGAAGTGAGACGCTCCGCCAGGAATTCCGATTATCCGTACGCCGTCACCCCAGGTCGAATCGAAGCGCAGAGTAAAAACGGTATGTGAGCGAAGCGACTCGGCGAAAGGGTAAACGGGGTTGATCGAGAGGCCGGTCACGTCGGTCCACTCGGCGTTTTGGCGCACCTGAACTCTCAGATCCCCGCTAAACCAGCCGCCGTCGCTGGAAACGGCTCCGATTTCGTAAACGACTTTATTCAGGTTGTAAGCCCGGCTCCAGGTGTAGCCCCACCAGTCCGTCTCTTTATCCTCTCCGTCATTGTCATCTTCGCTCTCGTTCGCGTTGCCGTTGTTTAAAAGGTTGGAGCAATCGATGCCGCAGAGTCCGCCCCGGCGAGTGCTTTTGCTGATCCCCCGGACGCCCGCGCCACTAACGGCCAGATTGTCGTCCGATAACGCGTTACTTGGCTCTGACGGATCATAAGGCTCCAGATAGAGCTTCCGTAACGCATAAGTATAGGAGTTTCCGCCGCAGCAGACGTTGCTCTGCACATATAGCACTTTCCCATCCGGGCTGATGAACTTCGATGGAATGTTAGTGCCGTACTGTCCACGGTTCTCAGCCGGGCGAAACGGTCCGAAATCCTTGGACAGAAATAGTTTCCATGGTCCCCACGGCTCCGGGGCTTCGAAAAACTCGTGCGTCGTACATGACCACGAAGCAAAAATGTATCGCCGGAGAGGCGCGTCGAAAACAACTCCGCCTTGACTCAGAACGGGTTGATTTGCGTAGCAGCCGCCCTTATTCGACACCTTCACATATAGCAGCCGTTCGTCAATCAGAACCGGGGTTTTGGCTGATATTTCTCCGGACCAGGTTGGATTGCCGTTGGTGTCAACTCCCGCATAAAACCGCCATGCTGAACGGATCTGCACGTCCGCCTTGGGAATACGGGCGAGATACAGGGCCTTCTGCTCGCGCCAATTGTTATCGAGCCCGTAGGCGTAGACATAGGAGTCGCGCGCGTGGAAAGAATTCCGCCCAAAGTCGAGGAAGAAGATGGTCGTGAACTTGTAGGCTTCAGGGGATTTGGGATCCGCGGGATTGCCGAACATTGGAGCGGCCTCGCTCCATGTCCATGTCTTTCCGCGATCCGAGGACCGCGCGATCGAGGCGGCGGGCGCATCGCTGAAGTTCTTTAGATTCAAGTTCTGGAACGCGAGGTAAATGGAATGATTAACGCAGAGCATGCCGGTAGGTTTGCGGTTATAACCCGGGCCACTCCAGTTGGTGCCAACGTTAGTGGCAAGCGTCGTGCCCGACAGGTGAGGGGGCATGCCGGCGATCCGGCTAACGGCCATGTCGAAGCGCAAACCACCCCCGGCGAATCCGCTCCCATCTCCGTTCGCGGTGTAGAGGTTGCCGTCGCCAGCCCAACAGGCCGGCCACAGGTCGCCGTCGCCGGCTATCTGATAAGTGGGAAACGATTCCTCCGCCGCCGAGGAGAAAAACGCGCTCAGCGGCGGACCAGCGGCCGAAAGAGCGTGCAGCCCGATAACAGCAATCAATGCGATCTTAGACAGGCAGCCGCGTACATTAGGCATTCCCTTCAACGGCTCTCTCGTATTTGGACAAAAAATCTGCTTCATCAATTGAGCTGGTGTGGTTGTTAAGAACCGTCTTGCTCAGTTCTGAACTCTCCGCGTTGTCGACAACAGAATATTTTATCCCGCCGGATGGAGGCTGTAATCCGCGTTGACCAGCTTACCGCCCCTGGCAGATGAACAGTTCAGAAATCAAAAGCGCGCCGCGAGCTGTATCCTTCTTGGGGCGTTTTGTTGACTGGTCAGGATTCCAAACACAGACGTGGAATTGCCGATCGCGGCCTGACTGAGATTGGGCGGCGCAAAGGACAACTGGAAGGTGGCTGGCCCTCCGGACCCCCAAACTACACGGTTAAAGGCGTTGAAGAAGTTTGCCTGAAGGCTGAAAGCTACTCCCTCCGTGAACTTGAAGCGTTTAATGACTGAGATGTCCTCGTTGTAATAGGGCCGGGTGCGCAAGCCGGAAAGAAATTTCCCTGCATTACCAAAAGTCCCGGGCGCAGGCTGCGTAAAGGCCGCTGGATTGAAGTAGAACTGGCATGGGTTCCGGCCCGCGGTGTTCGAGACTGGACCCGCGCAGCTGTTGTTCCAAGCGGGGTTGATCAGCGGTTGTCCGGGCACAACGTCGGCATGGAAGCTGAAGCCATCGTTGGCGCGCAGGGGGTTGGCGGAGCCTAATGCCCAGGTCTCGATGTGAACGGGCCGTCCACTCTGATAGAGATGGATGCCGCTTGCTTCCCAACCGCCCACCAGCTTGCCAACAATGCCGCCCTTGTTGAGGAACGGCTTTCCAGGCCCGAATGGCAGCTCATAGCTGTAGGAGAGAGCCACCACGTGTGGAATATCCGAGCTGGTGACCGTCCGTTCCGCTCTCTGATCGTAATAGTTCTGCGAAAACGATGCAGCGAAGATAGCATTCTCCGCCCCAGCGAAGCCGGCATCGACAGAATCGACATCCCCGATCACTTTTGAGAAGGTGTAGGACAGCAGCAAGGTCAGACCTTGCGAGAAGCGCTTCTGAATCTTCGACTGCAAGGCGTTATAAGAAACGCTACCGATGGGATGGAGAGGATTGTCCACGTTGCCGGTCTGCGGGAAAGGCCGCAGCGCCTGAGCGACAGTCGCGCCGGCGCCGAACGTCTTCTGAAAACCGGCCCAGGGGGCTTTGATTCCTGCCGCAACTACCCGTGGGTCATCGATGGCGAGGGACAAAAATTCGTTGACCGGCAACCCTGCAGCCTTCGCGGCAGGCGCTAGCGATGTCAGGTAAGACGGGTTAACCTGGTTCGGTTTCGCCCAGAACCCCAGGTGATAGTTATGCGTGCCGACGTAAGTGCTCTCAATCAGAAGATTGCCAGGCAGGCTGCGCTGGATGCCGAAAGACCAACTGATATCCGTCGGAAGTATCCCGGCGTTCGAATTGATAAACGGCGCATTAGCATTGCCGACGAACAGGCCCGGATCGACGTTGGGTGGCGGGGTGATCCCAGGAAAGGGGTTGTCCCAATAAAGCGCGGGGGAGCCAGCCGCATCCTGTGGACGATTCACCTGTAAAACACCATTGAACCCCGGCGCGACGATCCCCCCTCCAAGTACGCTGTTGAGGTTATCGTTGCCCAGCGGCCGCGTGATCGCGAAATTGCTCCGAAACACTGTTTTCCGATCACCCAGTAGAAATCCCAAGACTCCGTCCGTGGCGGCCGGAGCATAGGCCAATCCTATGCGCGGCTGAAAGGCCAACTTGTTAGGGCTGCCAAACTGGTCGCGGCCATTGCGTCCTGGACCGTTGCCGTAGAACTCGATAGCGCCGGGGAGACCACCAGCCGACGGATTTGGAAGCGTGGGGTTGAAGGTCGCGATCCGCCCAAGAACTTCCCGCCTGGGGTCCGCGTAGTCGTATCGTAAACCGAGGTTGAGTGTGAGACTACGGCTGACTTTCCAATCGTCTTGAACGAAAGCGCCAATAGTTCGCCAACGATAACCTTCCGTGGTGTATCCGATATCGAAACGGGTGTAATCGACGGCTCCGTACAACAGGCTTGCGACGGAGTGTCCGGTACTGGAGGGAAGGGACACCGCCACGGGTCCCGATGCCGTTCTAATAAAGCCGACGCCGTTAAGGCCGGTTTGGGTAGGGCGAAAATCGATCGAAGCAAAACTGCCCGGCACTTCGTTCCTCTGCATACGGCGCGTTTCCGCCCCAGCTTTCAGATTGTGAGAACCAAGGTTCCAACTGATCGTGTCATTGAAAAAGAACCTGTTTTGGGTCACGGCCATATATCTTCCACCACCGATGCTGTTCTGTCCGATGACATTGATGGAGGGAAGATTGGCTTGGGCCGGGAGACCAATTCCGTTGATCCCGAGACTACTCAGCGAAGGAGGTGGGCTTACAGCCGACGTAATCGTTTTATCGCGAAGGAAGCCGGCTACAAAAACATTTACAACTCGTGGAGTGATTGAGAAAGTGTCATTCAGTCGGTATTGGCGGGACGGCGATTGAGTCTGTGAAGCGCTCAGATCGTTCAAAAACCCGTTATTCAAGAAATTATTTTCCCCGCGAAAGAAACTGCCCGAAAGCGTGTTCCGGCTTCCGATCAGCTGGTCGATCTTGAGAACGAACTTATCCTGATCGTACTTCTGGCTCGTTTGGCGAGTGAAATTGTTAAATAATGCGTTGCTGAGAGCATTTGGAAACAACGGACCGATTTTCTTCGCGACTTGGCTCAAGTGCGGGTCAGAGGGGAGAATCATGTTGCCTGGTACCGGATCGCGCACAGGATAGCTTTTCCCGTCCGGACCCGTGACGTTGTGCACCGTGTAGGGATCGTAGATCTGGCCGGCCAAAACAGGGCGCCCGGCGGCGTCGAAGATCGGCAATTGCTCGGACCGGTTGGCTGGATTGGCGGCTGTGATCTGGGCCCCTAGCAGTTGAGAGAAATCTCCCGTGCGCAGACGATTGGGAAGAGTAGTCTGGGTATTGTTATTGGAACTGGGCCGATATTTGAATCCCGTGTAGTTGGTGAAAAAGAACGTTTTGTCGCGTCCGTTGTAGACCTTCGGAATAAGGTTCGTCAGAAAAACTCGTGGGTTGATTCGGGCTCTGGGAGCTTGCCAAGTGAGTGATAGAGAGCGAGTTCGAGGCAGCGGAAGGTCCGGAAGCCGTAGGATTTTCTCATAGTGACTTTGG
>JBBSHP010000126.1:0-8954 GCA_038232555.1 Bryobacterales bacterium | reverse complement strand
GCGGAGTAGTAAATGAAATCGTGGCCGCGCATCTCGCTGACCCGAATATGTACATCTGGCCTGAGATCAATCCGGGCGGATTGGTGGATGCCTACCGCGACGTGCTGCCCAGCGATTGGCGCTACATCGCCTCCATACCGGAAGCTGTCCAGAACCGCATAAAGGGTGTGGCGTCGGCCAAGCAGACCCCGTTCCAGACTGCCGCGATCCTGAATGGGCTGGCTCAACACACGGAGCAAGCGATAGATCGCGTGGACTCCAAACTTTCCAGCAGGAACGCGGAGTGGCAATCGACCAAGCCAGACTTCCAGGTCTTGACTCTGCTAGCCCGCTATCATGCGCTGAAACAGACCGCCACCGATCGGGTCGCATACTTCGATGCGACGGGCGACCGTACTGCTCTCGATTCGGCTACTCGTGACCTGAAGAGTGCTCTCCAAGTCTGGGAGCGCCTAGTTGGGTTGACGGATGGATTGTATCCCGAGGCGATGGCCTTCGGACCAGATGACGTGGGGCACTGGAAAGACAAACTGCCATACGTCCGTCACGACTTGGAACTGCTGCGCGAGCGGACCGAGCTGTTCGACAAATTTGGCCGGTTCGACTACGGCTTCGATTTTGGCGGATCGGTGAAAACGCAAATGAGTCCTGCCGCGTATCGGGCGAGCGCATTCGTGCTGCAAAACAGCGTAGCGCCGCGCTTCCTGCCGGTGGATGCGGAAACCCGCTACACGGACCAAACGGGGCTACGGGTGGCTTTCCGATGGTGAACGCAGCTCGACAGCCATTCCGCTTACTCCGTATCTTGAAGTCCGAGCTGCGGCGAAGAATCCCGGGAGTCTTCCGCGCGATGTGCTTTTTCGTGACTTTATCCGGGGAAAAGGCGCCCAGGTCTTTCGCATGAAGGCGGACCCCGGAGAATACCGAGTCCATATTCTGCATCCGGACCGCAGCGAAGTCATGCTGAATTTAAAGCAGGAAGGCGGTTTCCTAAACATCGCTCTTCCGAACGGCGAGTGGTCGGTCAGCGGCCTTGTTATCCAAGGGCCGAGATCCAAACTGGCGCTTCCACCACAGATGGCTCCTAAGCAAGTGCCGCGTCCGGCGATCTCTCACGAAGGACCCCGAACCGTAGCGGCCGGACAAGCGCTTCGTCTTCAACTCCGGATCTCCAACGGGAATGCTGTAAGCAGTATTCGTCTGCACTACCGGCCTGTCAACCAGTTGGTTCCGTTCAAGACCATCGAAAATGCCGCGGATAATCTTTCATTCACGATTCCCGGTGAGGATGTATCGGCAAAGTGGGACCTGATGTACTACTTCGAGATTCTCAACCAAGCGGGAAGTGGTTGGTTTCAGCCTGATCCGCTGATCACGACTCCTTACTACGTTGTCAAAGTGCAACCGTAAGGGTGTCCCGCCTGGGGACCAGAAACCGCCGGCGCAGCCAGACTACCCCATTCCCACGCTGGTCGAAGCCTCGCGTTTCGAGGTAGATCACGCCACGGTCTGGCTTACTGGCCGACTCGCGCGTTTCAAGTACTTCGCTTTCGGCGTACAGGGTATCGCCGGCCACTAGCGTGCTTTCAAACACCACGCGCTCAAAACCCAGGTTTGCGATCGCCCGTCCGCTAGTGTCCGCTACACTCATGCCCACCACCAGACTGAAGATGGTGTGTCTGCGATGGGAGGGCGTTGGTAGCCTTGGCTGCTCGCGTAGTGGCTGTCGATATAGAGCGGATGTTGATTCATGGAGAGCAGGCAAAACCAGGTGTTGTCGTGCTCGGTCAAGGTGCGCCCCGGCCAGTGCTTGAATCGCTGACCCCGCTCGAACTCCTCGAAGTAACGCCCGAATCCGCTCAGTGGACCTCCTCCCGGTATTTCTTCAGCAGGTTCTTCGCGATGATCAGGCGCTGCAACTCGTTGGTACCGCCACCAATCACAACCAGTGGAGCATCGCGGTAGTAACGCTCCACCGGGAAGTCTTTCGAGTAGCCGTTTCCGCCCAGGATGCGCATAGCTTCAAAGGCGACGTCCGCAGCGGTTTTGCTGGCGAACAGCTTGGCCATGCCGGCCTCGAGATCACAACGCTCGCCCCGATCCTTCTTCTCCGCCGCCGAGTAGATCAGTAAGCGCGACGCTTCGATCTTGATTGCCATATCAGCCAGCTTCAACTGAATGGCCTGATGTTCGCAGATCGGTTTACCGAACGTCTTCCGGCGCTGTGAATAGCGGATCGCTTCTTCAAAGGCGGCGCGCGCAAGGCCGCGGGCCGCGACGTTGATGCGCTCCGATTCCAGACCGGTCATGACATGCTTGAATCCGCGGCCCTCAACACCCCCGATCAGGTTGCGGGCCGGGACCGGAAAATCATGGAAGTGCAGCTCGCAGGTTTCGACAGTTTTATAGCCGAGCTTGTCGATATCCCTGCCCACGATCAACCCAGGTGAGCCTTTTTCGATGATGAACGCGCTCATACCCGTAAACCTAGGCTGGGCCTCTACGTCCGTTTTTGCCAGCAACACGAAAACCCCGGCGCGACGGGCATTCGTGATCCACATCTTGGACCCATTGATGGCGTAGGTATCGTGGGTCCGTGTCGCTGTGGTAGTGATGCTTTGCAGATCGGTCCCAGCGCCCGGCTCCGAGAGGCACAGCCCGGCCCTCTTTTCGGCACGGGCCAGCATCGGCAGATAGCGCTGCTTCTGATCCGCCGTACCGAAGCGCGAGATAATATCGCAGACCACCAGGTGTGTACCCAGCACACCGGCCAAGCCCAGCCAGCCCCGGGCCAGCTCCTCGAAGAACCATGGCGAAGGTGGTGTAGTCCATCTCCGCGCCGCCATACTCTTCCGGAACATTCAGCCCGAACAAGCCCATCTGCTCCATTGCGGCGACGAGAGCATCCGGGTACTCATCCCGGCGCTCCATCTCTGAGGCGACCGGTATCACCGCACGAGCCACAAACTGCCGCACGGTGTTCACGATCAGGTCCCGCTCAGTTACTGAATTTCTCATCAAGCCTGCTCCAGGCCGGACCGGCACGGCACGGTAAAGATGCACTGCATCTTCAGCACCGTCTCACTCTTCTGATTCAGACCACGAAATTCGACGGTCACCGTTCCTGTACGCGAATCCATCTGCCGGCTCGCGATCACTGTGGATTCGGCGTAAAGAGTGTCACCGTGGAAAACGGGACCAACGTGCTGGACATCGTTATATTCCAACACCCGCAACGAGCGCCCTCCGACATCGCTCTGCGCTAGTCCGATCACGATGCTGATCACCAAAGGACCGACCACCAGACGCCGGCTGTGCTGGGTTCCACTCGCGTAATGTTCATCGATGTGAAGGGGATGCTGATCATCGCCATCAGACTGAACAGCGTGTCATCGAACTCCGTGATCGTGCGCCCGAGTGGATGCTGAAAGTGCCGCCACACCTCCAAATCCTCAAAGTACCGGCCGTAGCTCATAACTAAAGCTGATGATATAGGACCGGGTTGAGCTATCCTCAGGGTATGAAAGACCACGTATCCCGTCGCAATTTCATGAAAGCTTCCGCCAGTGCCGCCATGCTTGCCGGTCCGGCTGTGCTGCCGGCGTTAGGTGCTAACGACAAAGTTCGGATTGGCTGGATCGGAGTGGGTAGCCGGGGCTCTTACCTGATCGATCGTATGCAGGCCGGCAGCGCCAACCTGGTGGAAGTCACGGCGGTGTGCGATACGTTTACGGGACGCCTAAGCGCGGCCAAGGATAAGATCCAGACGCTTTGGCACAATTCGCCCAAGGCCTACCAGGACTATCTGGAGCTGCTTCAGGACCCCAACATCGATGCGGTCGTAATCGCGACGCCTGAGCATCTGCACTATCCGATGTACATGGCAGCTTTGAAAGCGAATAAGAACATCTACGTCGAAAAGCCGCTTGCGCATACCATCGAGCAGGGTAAGGAAATGGTCGCGGCCGCGCAGAAGTCCGGCAAGGTGATTCAGGTGGGCACCCAAAATCGTAGCAACAGCTTATATCAACGCGCCAAAGAGATGGTTGCCCAGGGAATGATCGGCGACATTCATTACGTGCGCGCTTTCTGGTATCGGAACTCGCTCGATGACAATCCGGCCTGGCGCTACAAGATTCCGCCGGAGGCCAATCCGCAGAACACGGACTGGAAGAAATTCCTGGGCGGCGAAGCTCCCGATAAGCCGTTCGATTTACAGCGTTATTATCAGTGGCGGCTGTATTGGGACTACTCGGGCGGCATCTCGACCGACCTGTTGGTGCATCAGACCGACATCTCGAACTTCGTGTGCGGAAAAAAAGTTCCGCTTTCCTGCATGGCCTCCGGCGGCATCTATCGCTGGACCAACGACGACCGCGACGTTCCCGACACGTTCAGCGCCGTGTATGAGTACCCGGACAAGTTTCAGATCAACTACAGCTGTTATTTCGGCAACGATCATTACGGCTACGGCGAAAATTTCATGGGTAATGAAGGGACCATCGAGGTGCTGAACCGGCAAATCCTGAATTTCTATCCTGAGAAGTTCGGTGGAAAGCCCCCGGCCAATGTGGCCGCCCGCAAAGAAGTACATCTGGAGCTGCCCGGCAACGATAACAAGGCCGTTGAAGCGCACCTGCACAATTGGGTGGAGGCTATGCAGGGGAAAGCCAGAGTGATCGCGCCGCCCGAAATTGGCCAGCAGGCGGCGATCTCAGGACACATGGCGACGCTCTCGTTTAAGAACGGGAAGAAGATTATCTGGGACGACCAGACCCAGCAGTATCACTTCGTGTAAGCATCGTGGGACAGGCCAGCCTGTCCGCAGGAAATTAGCCGAAGTGGAACGACAACTGGTTCGGCTCCGAAAGACTCTCACTGGCCACGTTTAGCGCGACGCGCTCATTCCAGTGCTCCAGTATCCAGCTTTGCTCCCATCGCAGCCGATGCATCGTCGCGAAATCAGCGCGCAACTGGGCGGATTCCAGAAGAAGCTCTAAGACTTCGTGAGCTTCAGCCAGGCGGTCCCAATGTTTCAGAAACGCGACCATGGAAGAGCCGAGCTGAAGAATGCTCCCCCACGATCCCGCACCTCTGGCCTGTGCAAATTCGCTCAGGTACCAGTGAGCGGCGCCGAGTGCCCGGAGGCAATCTCCGGAATTTCTGGTCCAGCCCGAGAACAGTTCACAGCTTTCCTCAAATGAAGGGTTGAACCCTCGCTCCAAGGATGCCGTCAGGATGACCGACGTTTTCATTCCCAACTCCGACGAGTCCCGGTGTTCAGGCGGCATATTTTCGAAGATAAACAGGCAGCGGCGCCCGTCACATAAATCCTCAACGGCAATTCTATTGCGATCCACCGTCCCGGACAGGCGCAAACCGAGCGAGTTCGCGACATCACCCAAAACTCCGGCGCGGCTGCGATGCGTACAATCGATCCAGAACACACCTTCGAAGTCCTGTTTGCACAAGTGAGCGAACGCCAGGGCTTCCCCGGCCGATAGATCCGATCTCACCCCAGGTTGGTCGACCAGGGAGCGAAGCAAATCCTGAAGCCGCTCGCCTGATAGATCAGGGGAAGGCCCCGGATGCGGGAGCTCCACTGCATTTCGGATGGGTTGAGCCTGCTCGAGCAGCCAGCGCTTGAGGCGTCGTTGCCCGGCTACTTTGTCCGCGCTCAGATCGAAGAAATTAGTGCGCCGAAGCAGCTCCGGGAACTTGCATTCGCCTAGCAGCAAGAACGCTATCGTGGTCCCGAATGCGCTGGGCTGCTTAAGAAAGACTGGCTCCCACCGCTCTCGTTTCCATGGTGTCGGCACGGACTCGGGCGAAAGCAGGACTAACGTTATATCTGAAAGACCCTGCTCTACTGCCTCGATTAAATCGCCGCTTTCCTGATGCGATACGGTAAGCGGGCAGTTCACTTCAAGAAAAACGCCCAGCTCGTCTGCGAACTGGGCGTCTGATGGAGCGTAACAGAGTACGGCTGTTTGCAAGGCTTAGAACATGAGCTTGAGAGCCAGTTGGAGGTCGCGGTTATCGGAAATCGTGCTCGTGATGCTGGTATTTGAGGTGGCCAAGCCGCGGCGCGTCACTGGATCGACCGCTACATTGGAGGCAGGAAAACCGAATTGTGGATGATTGAGCGCATTGAATGCATCCGCGCGGAACTGGAGCTTAAAGCGCTCCGTGATCGCGAAGTTCTTCGCCGTCGATAAATCGAAATTTACGGTTCCGGGTGAGTACAGGATACCCCGACCCACGTTTCCGTAGCGGGGCGTAGTGGGCGCCGCGAAGGCAGTAGGGTCAAACCAGTTGGCGCGAGTCGGGTTGTCGAGTTTCCCGGAGGCGAGGCGGTCGGGCCAACTGGGAGCTCCGTTGTTGACGCCGTTGGCCAGATTCACGTTGAAAGGGCGGCCGGTTGAGAGAGTCGCAATGCCGTCCAATTCCCATCCGCCCAGGATATTGGACAACAAGCCTTTGTTCAGATAGGCCCGCCCGCGGCCGAAGGGCGTTTCGTAGGTCCAGCTTCCAACGAAGCGATGCCGGACGTCGAAACCCGAAGGTCCATAGCCAGCCCGGAGATTGGTGATGGTTTGCGGGCTGCCCGAAGACCCGCCCCCGCTGGCGGCTGAACCGCCGAAATCGAGCGACTTGCCCCAGGTATAGCTCGCTAAAAATTGCAGCCCTCGCGAGAAGCGCTTGGTTAGCTTGGCTTGCAGGCTGTGATAATTCGACATATTGCGCGGATCGCATTGGAGGATGTTTCGAACCGTGAATATGGAAGGAATAGTGTAGGTCAGAGCAGTTTGCGCGGTCCCCGGCGTGCTCGGTAACGCCTCCTGCGGGTTGTAGCAATACAAGAGGTGAATACCGCGGCTGCCGGCATACGCAATTTCCGAAACGATGCTGGAGCTGAGTTGCCTTTCAACGCCTAAACTCCAGCTCTGATAATAAGGAGTCTGGTTCTCAAACGACTGTCCGAGCACGCGAGGATTCGCCACGATCAGGTCGGCCGTGGTCACTGGTTGCACAGCCACGGGAGGGCCGAACGGATTGTTGATGGTGGGCAGACCCGTAAGAATCAACGGTGCAGTTCCCGTTGCTACGGTATTTTGTGAGATGGTCCAGGGCACAGCCTGGCCAATAATGTTCGATGCCGAAGCCTGTTCGGGGAAGTGCGCTATGCCATAGCCGCCACGGATCACTGTCCTGCCGGTGCCCAGCACGTCGTAAGCAAAACCGATGCGGGGGCCAAAGTCCATGTAATGAGTTTTCAATCCCGCGCTGCGCGAAGTCCCGTTCGTGCCCGCGTAAACGAGTCGTAAGTTGGCGATATCGAAATTAGTGATGCGGTTGTCTTGCTCAGTCGCGGGAGTAAAGAGATCCCAGCGCAAGCCCAGGTTCAAGGTAAGACGCGGGGAAACCTTCCAATCGTCCTGGACGTAGGCCGCGTGCTCGTAGTTGGTCAAGTAATAGGGCTGGCGGAGAAAGCCGCGCGACCCGGCCGCGTTGGTACCGTTGGTGAGATACCCCAAGAGCAGGGTTGCCAAACCGTTTCCTCCTGAACTGGTACTTGGATCATTTGTAAAATTGCGATTAAAATTCAACGTTCCCCGAGTGTCCGTATTCGTGAAAGGCGAGACCAGGTTCTTGACGATGCGGTACCCGAACTTGGCCTGGTGGCCTTTAATGCTCCAGGCCACTCCGTCTTCCATCTGGTAAGAGGTCTGGCGTGGATGAGCCGGCAGAAATCCCGGGCCGCCATTGATGGCTGTATAGTCCGAGAGGCCGGAGGTTCCCTGGATCTGGATGGTTGGCAATCCGGTAGAGAACTCGGTGACGTTGATGCCTTGAATGCCGAGCGAAGTCGCCGATTGATGACCGAAATCGGATTGCGTTGTGAAGGGGTTGGTTCTCGAAAATCCGGCAATGAACTGATTCACAACGGTTGCTGAAAAGACGTGGGTTTCATTGAATGCGAAACCCGATGCAGCCAAGTTCGTGTTTTGGCCACCGGAGATAAACGGGCCAAGATCGTACTTGCTGGACAGCCCAGCCGGAGTGGGAATGCAGCATCCGGATTGCCCCTTGGTATCGAACAGGAGAAACTGCTCAAAGCTGAAGCGTCCGAATAGCGAATCTTTATCGCTGATACGGTGGTCGACTCGAAGATTCCCTCCCTTATCATTGAGGTCGCGACTGAATACATCCACGCGGTTGTTGAAAGTACCCGGCAGGTTCGGAAGCGGGTAAAGATTTGCTGCGTTCGATCCAACCTGGTTGATCAACCCGGGCGTAATCTTGTTCCCGTTGAAAACATCGCGAACGACTTTTCCATTCTCGATGCGGGTAGTGAAGGGGTTGTAGAGGGTCAGTCCCGGGATATCTGAAAAGTCGCCTAAGCGCTCCTGTGCGGTGGGGACCGTATTGATAAAGGTCTGACCTTTGATTTCGCGCTGCCCGTAATAGTCAGCGAAGAAAAACGTCTTGTTCTTCCAGATAGGCCCGCCCACAGAACCGCCGAACTGGTTGCGCCGATAGGGCGGCTGAACTCTGGGATTGCCTTGCGCGTCGGTGCGGGCATTAAAGTAGTTGCGGGCATCGAAATAGTTGTTGCGGAGGAACTCGAACGCGCTGCCGTGGAACTGGTTGTTGCCCGAGTGGGTCTGTGTAGTCACGACGCCCGCACCGCGGCCGTATTCAGCCGAAAAGGTTCCGGTCAGGACTTTGAACTCCTGGATCGACTCCACCGAGGGCTGTACCATCACGGTGTTGAACGTATACTCGTTGTCGATGATGCCATCTACCAGCCAAGCGTTGGCATTCGCCTGACTCCCCAGGGCGTTAAAATTTGAGCTGGCACGCGGGTTGAAAGTACTTGCTCCCGAGAGATTCTCGCCGTTTTGGCCCGGAGTCACGCCGGGGACGAGATATACCAACTGGGCAAAGTT
>JBBSHP010000125.1:0-8957 GCA_038232555.1 Bryobacterales bacterium | reverse complement strand
GTGGTTGGGCTGAGCGAACGGCGCGAGCAACTGCCCGTTCAAGACTTGCTGGATCTGCGCTTAGGCGGTCTCTATATCGAAGAAGCGTTCAACGCTTATGAGACCACCTTTGGGCGAGTCTGTACACGTGAGCTGCGCCCGTCCCAATTAATCTTCAATACTGAACTGGGTCCACGCCGGGGCAGCGTTACCCTGCACGCAATTTACTCAGTCGTTCTAGCGGCAATTCTAGTCATCCTGTTTTCGCCGCTCATGCTCTTGCTGGCGATCCTGGTGAAAGTCACATCCCGCGGACCAGCACTGCATAGGCAATTGCGCGTCGGTAAGAACAACGTACCGTTCACGGTTTACAAGTTCCGGTCGATGTACTCCGACGCGGAGCAGCGCACCGGAGCGGTTTGGGCGCAAAAAGACGATCCGCGTGTCACTTCGGTTGGCAAGTGGCTGCGGCGTCTGCGGCTGGATGAGCTTCCTCAGTTCTTCAATGTTCTGCGGGGAGAAATGGGCATCGTAGGCCCGCGTCCGGAGAGGCCTGAGTTCGTGAAGATTTTGAGCGAGCAGATCCCCTATTACGGCCAGCGGCATTGTGTAAAACCGGGCATAACAGGCTGGGCTCAGATCAATCACAAGTATGGCGACACGCTGGAAGACACGGTGATCAAGCTGGAGTTCGATCTTTATTACATCAAGAACTTATCTTTCAGCCTGGACAACTACATCATGTTTCACACTTTGCGAGTAATGCTCTTCTCGAACACCGCCCAGTAAGTGCATCGCGCAATTGCTGCGATCTGCTAACTAGCCACAGCACTCTTAACCGAAGCCGGCGCCATGTGCTTGAGTCCGAGTTTTTCCATCAGCGCGGTGTAGCGACGCGCGGTGCGGATAGCATCGAATTCCGGGTTCAACAGTTGTAACGGCAGAGAACAATCGCGCTGATCGGCCGCCTGCTCAAGGCTTTCGAGCGCCTCTTCAGTCTGGCCCAAACCGATTTGAACAGCGGCTACGCTCACTGGTGAGCCCGATTCATGCTGCCGTGCAGCCTTTAGCTGCGCAAGCTGGTGTGCGGCCTCAGTGCGTTGGTTGAGCATCGCATGACAGTGACCCACGCAGCCGGTCAGCACGGGCCAACCTGGCATCAGCTCGCCGGCCTGCAAGAAATGTGCCAGCGCCTCGGAGTACTGGCCGCGCCCCAGCTCTGCCCAGCCCAGCCCGACGAACGAGAGTGGAAATTCAGGAGCCAACCTCGCAACGGCTGTGTGCTGAGCAATGGCTTGGTCATACTGGCGGCCAGCGCATAACAACCAGCCCAGCAAAAAGTTCATTGTCAGTGAGGCGGGATCCATTTCCAGTCCACATTCCGCTTCGACGATGGCCGGTTTGAACATGCCACGGCAGGCCAACTGGACGCCATACGCCATGTGAGCAACGGAATCTCTCCCGTCCAATTGAAGAGCACGCTGGAAATCTCTTTCGCCGGCCACCCAGTCCCAATCGAGCAGCGATTTGACTGAGCCGAGGGCCACATACGCCTCCGGCAACAATGGATTCAGTGCCACAGCCTTGTGAGCCGCTTCGCGCATCTTGACGCCGGTCTCCCGCGGATGGACCAAGCCAAACACGGAACTCAGGAGAGATGCTTCAGCCAGCGAGGCCCACGCGGCCGCGTAATTCGGATCGATCCCGACAGCTTCTTGAAACAACGCTACACTCCGCGCCAAGGTTTCCGGAGCGGAGAACTTACACTGATAGTGTCCCTGCAGGTACAGGTCGAAGCTCTCACGCTGCGTGGACCTGCTGCGAGTGCGCCCATTCTCCGGGCGTGAGACCGATGTGGTCATAGCCCGGTTGAGCGATCCCACCAGTTGCTCAATTCCATCCGGATCGCCCGACTCCGACCAGACGTACGCCTTGTCTTTAACGTCCATCAATTGCAGGTGTAAATGCCGGTCGTGGCCCTGGGCTTCGATCCGGCCCTCCAGGATGTAATCGGGTTTGGTGCTGTGATTGGGCCGCGCATTGCCGTTGCCAGAACTACGATAAATACCGTTGCCATCCACCAGAACCTTGAAGTGACCGCCCTTCAGCAGTCCATGAGAGAGTTGCTGGACCATGCCGTCGACAAAATCCGTGTCACCGTCCAGGGCCGCCAAGCGGCTGATCGAAAGGGAGTGACGGCGCTCCACGTGGGAATAGCCGGAGTAGCCGCCGTGAATTCCCGGGCTGCGCTGCTCAAAGACCGGGACGTAGCTTCCCTTCCGCAGTTCGATGCGGATCTGGCTCTCCTGGCCCTCTTTCTCGTAATATTCTTCCAACTTGGTGCGCAGCCTGCGTGCTTCGACTCGAACAATCGAGTCCACGCGAGGATCAAAGTCATCGTGGCGATTGAATACCTCCAGGCCAATCAGATACTCCTTCAGACGGTGCTGTCTCCCGAATAAGCATTCCTCCACTACAAACTGGAGAAAGCTGCGGATGCGGTGAGAATGAACAAACACTCTGCTCTTCAGGATCCGGTCTAACTCGGCCTGAATCTCGGAAACAGCAAGTCCGTTCACAACTGCCGGTGCCGGGGTGAGTTCGATTGAATTAGGTACTTCGATCATTACCCATTCGACTGTAACGCTCAGCCCCAAGTTTCTTTAGTTTGAGGCTCATAAGAGAGGGTGATTGTTACGGCCGGTAAGTTTATCCCTTCTTCGGCAAATTTTACAAATTGCCCAGCACCACTCACGGCGTCTCCCGGGCTTGTAGGTCCGGTACAATGACAGTTAACCCCCAAGGTTCATGATTCAAACTCTATTTGGCTCAGTTCCCCAGGAGCCTAACCTTCTTGAGCGCCTGAAAGCCGGTGTCCAGAAAACCAGGGCCGGCCTTGTCGACCGGATTGAGGACGTGATCTCAGGAAAAAAAGAGATCGATGCCGATCTCCTCGAAGAACTGGAATACACCCTCATCACGGCCGATATCGGAGTTCGGACCACTACAGAAATCCTTGAGAGCATCCGGCAACGAGTAGACCGGCGCATGGTTTCCGATACGGGCGAGATAAAACAGATGATCCGCCAACATCTGGTGGAAGTCCTCGAAGCCTCTGATCGCCCTATGCCGCGAGTGCTGCAGCCCCCGGCAGTAGTGTTGGTGGTGGGTGTGAACGGATCGGGTAAAACGACCACCATCGGCAAGCTGGCGAATCGTTTCAAAGCGGAGGGGCACAGCGTGCTGCTCTGCGCCGCCGATACGTTCCGGGCTGCGGCCATCGAGCAACTGGAGATCTGGGGTGGGCGCACCGGCAGCGAAGTGATCCGCCAGAGCGCGGGCGCCGACCCGAGCGCTGTGCTGTTTGACGCGCTACAAGCCGCCAAGGCCCGCAAAGTGGATTACGTCATCGTGGATACGGCGGGGCGGCTCCACAATAAAGCTCACTTAATGGCGGAGTTGGAGAAGATGAAGCGGACGGCGGTGAAGGTGATTCCTTCCGCGCCGCACGAGGTCTTGTTGGTGTTAGATGCAACCACAGGACAGAACGGTCTGGAACAGGCCCGGAAGTTTACCGAAAGCAGCGGCGTCACCGGTATCGTTCTCACCAAACTGGACGGCACTGCCAAGGGCGGCATCGTGATCGCGATCGTTCGCGAACTGAATCTACCCATCCGCTATATCGGCGTGGGTGAAAAAGCGGACGATCTGCTTCCATTCGAGCCAGAACAGTTTGTGGCGTCCCTGTTCGAAACATAAGCGGCCGGATTCATGTCGAGGGCTCCTGAGGCGTTCATGCAAGTCGCGCTGGATCTGGCTCGTCAGGGACAAGGCAGAACCAGTCCGAACCCGACTGTCGGCGCCGTGTTGGTGCGAGATGACGAGATTGTCGGGCGCGGCTTCCATGTCTATGCGGACGTACGCCACGCCGAACGTGTAGCATTGGACGACGCTGGAGAACGGGCGCGTGGCGCAACGCTGTTTGTCACTTTGGAGCCGTGCTCTCACCAAGGCCGGACTGGTCCCTGTGCGGACGCCCTGATTGACGCCGGAGTGTCTAGAGTGATTGCCGCGATAGAAGATCCTAATCCTCTGGTAGCGGGCGCGGGGTTTGCCCGGTTGAGAGCAGCGGGTGTTCAGGTTGAACTCGCCCCCCAGTACGCCGGCCAAGCCTTGCAGCTAAACGAGGCGTTCCTGCACTCAATCCGAACGGGTCTTCCCATGGTCACTCTCAAAGCGGCGCTTACCCTGGACGGCAAAATCGCCGCGTCCCAGGACAACGCCGGGTGGATTACCAGCGAGCGGGCGCGGGCTCATGTGCAACAGATCCGGCATCATTCCGATGCTATCGTCACCGGTATTGGCACGGTTCTGTCGGACGACTGCCTGCTGACTGACCGCACTGGCTTGGACCGCAGCCGCCCCTTGTTGCGCATCGTGCTCGACTCCACTCTGCGATTGCCCTTGAACTCCAAGTTGGTGGAAAGCTGCCATGCCGATCTGGCCGTGGTCACCACCTCAGCCGCGTCTGCGGAGCGGCGCAAAATCCTGGAAAGCAGGGGTGTCCAGGTGCTCGTTTTCGACGGGCCGCATGGTCGCGCCGATGTTAAGCGCCTGGTAGAACACCTGCGCCGGGAACAATATCGGTCTCTGATGTTTGAAGCGGGAAGCAAGGTGAATTGGGCGGCTTTGGAGGCCAAGATCGTGGATCGGGTGTTCTTTTATTACGCGCCCAAGATCCTGGGTGGCATGCAGTCCTTGCCAGTGGCTGGCGGATGGGGGGGGACGCGGCGCGCCGACGCCATCCAACTTCACAACATCCATCTCCATTCGATTCCGCCGGATGAGTTCGCTGTGGAAGGACACATCCTGCGCTGATGTTCACCGGTATTATCGAGGAATTAGGTAGGGTGTCGATGGCGGGAAGCCGTCTCCAGGTTATCTGCCGCGCGGTGCTGCCGGACTTGCAGGAAGGTGCGAGCATCGCAGTGAATGGGGTCTGCGTGACGGCCGTCCGAATCACGCCCGAGGCGTTCGGCGCGGATCTGTCGCCAGAAACGCTGGCCAGAACCAGCTTGGGCAGTCTGGCGCCGCGGTCACTGGTCAACCTGGAGCGCTCTCTAGCGCTAGGAGACCGTTTGGGCGGCCATATCGTACAAGGGCACGTGGACGGTACCGCGGAAGTACTCTCCCTGGATGCCTTGTCCGATGGCAATTGGGATCTGCGGGTTAACATACCGCCCGAACTCGGCCGTTACATGATCTTTAAAGGCTCAGTGGCCATTGATGGTGTCAGCCTGACCATCGCATCCATCTCCCCTGATGCTCTATCGGTAGCGATCATCCCGCACACCTACCGAAACACATCCATGCAGACGTACCAGCCAGGAACCAAAGTGAATATCGAAGTAGACCAGATCGCTAAATACGTGGAGAAACTTATGGGGCCTGCTGCACTCCGCCCTCCCCAGCCATGATCGTCCCCTGCATCGACCTGATGTCCGGCAAAGTGGTCCAACTGATACAGGGCCGTCAAAAAGCCCTGGAACTCGACAGCCCGCTCGGCATACTGGAGAAGTTCGCGGCGTTCCCTGAAATCCAGGTCATCGATCTGGACGCGGCCATAGGCACGGGCTCCAACGACGCTTTGGTTGAACTTCTGGCCGGCCAAGCCAAGTGCCGAATAGGAGGCGGTGTCCGTTCTGCCGATCGGGCGCGCACGCTGATCCAACAGGGCGCCCACAAGGTGATCGTAGGCACGGCAGCTTTCAACCGTCCCGTGCTCGAGCAGATCGGTGCTGCGGTTGGACCAGACCGGGTGATCATCGCACTGGATTCGAAGGGAGGCCACATCGTAATCGAAGGCTGGCGCCAAACCACTCCACGAACCGCCGAGCAAATGATACGTGAACTCGAACCCTTCTGTTCCGGTTTCCTGTGCACCTACGTCGACAAGGAAGGCATGCTGCAAGGCACGGATCTGGACTGGTTCCGACGCCTGCGCTCGGCTACCAACATGGAGATCACGGCGGCCGGAGGCATCACGACCATCGAAGACATTCAACAACTCGATGCATTGGGTATTCACGCAGCGTTAGGAATGGCCATCTACACGGGACGTCTGGATCTTGGCGAGCTGGCCGCACTCTCTAATCGAGCCTCCCGGCCAACGTCGCCCTAAGCTGCGTCTGGGGGCTGCGGGTGCTTGCGTGTTAGAATCTGGTTATCGATGACCGCAGATATTCAGCAGGTCACCCGACTGCAATCGCTGGATCTTAAGATCGGCGACCTGCAACGGGAAGTTGCTGCCCTTCCTAAACACATATCCCAGATCGAGAAAGCGTTGGAGTCGCACTTAAGGCGCCTGGAAGCCGATCGCGCCGCCATCACTGGCAACCAGAAAGAGCGGAAGAGGCTGGAAGACGATATCAAAGTTCACGAGCAGAAAGTCTCGAAGTTGAAAGAACAGATGCTGCAGGCGAAGAATAACGAGCAGTATCGCGCTTTTCAGAACGAAATCGACTTTGCCGAAAAGGCCATTCGCAAATGCGAGGACGGGATTCTGGATCTGATGACCGAGTCTGAACCGCTCGACGCCAATGTGAAGAAGGCGGAAGCCGCGCTGAAGGAAGAGAAGCGTCAGGTGGATGCGGAGAAGCTCCGGGCCCAGGAACGAACCGCGGCGGACCAGCAGGAATTGACCCAACTCCAAGCCGAGCGTAAGCTGGTTGCGGCGAAGGTGAATCCGCAAACCTACTCCGCTTATGAGCGAATCAAGAAAAAATGGCGCGGATTGGCGTTGGCCGAGGCGCAAGACGGGCGCTGTTCGGCCTGCCAGATCTCTTTACGGCCCCAGTTCTACCAGGAATTGCGGCGCGGCGACGAACTTATGTTTTGCGAAAGCTGCGGACGAATCCTGTACTACAATCCTCCGGTAAGCTTCGATAACGACATCGCTTCATCAGCCCCGGCGTGATGGCTCCACGCATTAGCCGGAAGTGCGGACCCGGCTGCCAGTGTCCAGCCGATTCAATTGCGTGGTAGCGACGCTCTCCCCCTCGCGTATTCCTTCCAGCACTTCAACATTCTGCTCAAAACGGTCGCCCAGTTTCACCTCACGCGCCTCAATGGTGTCCCCGTTCACGACATAAACTTTGTTTGAACCGAAGACATAATTGACGGCTTTGATGGGAACCAGCTTGATCGCGTCGATCTTGTTAGTAGGCACGTGGGCCCGCGCATACGATCCCGGCTTGAGCAGGCTGGCCGGGTTCTGAATGAGAGCTTCCACGATGAAGGTACGCTTATTCTGATCGACCGTGGGAGCCATGCGCCAGATCGTACCTTGAAACTTGCGGCCTTCGAAAGCCTCGACTAGTACATCCACTATTTGACCCACCTTGACCCAAGGGGCCATACGTTCCGGGACCTCCAGGCGCAACCGAATCGGATCGATCTTGACGAGTGTCACCAAAGGCGTGTTCACCCGCACGAATTGACCTATGGTGACCTGACGCTCTTTAACGAAGCCTTTGAACGGAGCCCGAACGGATGTGTCCCGCAATTTCTTGCGCTGCATGTCGAGCATGGCCCGGGTACGCTCCACTTCAGACACCAGGTTGCGGGTCTGATAGAGCGTTGAATCGTAGCTCGCCTGCGCCGCTTTGAAGCGGGCCTCCGCAGCGTCGAGATCCGATTGCGAAGCGATGCCTTGGTCCACCAGACTGCGGGAGCGCTTCAAGCGCTGCTCGGCGTCGAGGAGATCGGCTTGAGCGCGCCGTGGATCGGGCGAATCGCGGATGTCTTTGACTTTTTCGTTCTCGTTCTTCAGCCCCAGGCGCTCCAGGGATTGGTGTAATTGCGCCTCATTTTGAGTGAGCAGGTAGCGCTGCTCCTCATCCGAAATGTGGACCATCACGTCCCCGGCATTCACCTGATCGCCCAGATCAACTTTGACCCGATCGACGCGGCCATCGATCTCAGCGCTGATCACCGACTCATCATAGGGATAGAGCGTGCCGACAGACTCCACTGCGCGCTGGACCTGACGCAGCAGGACCGGCGAGGTCTCAATTGAGATCGGCCCGGGAGCCTGCTTGGCCTGGACAGATGGCTGACGGCCGCAGGCGCTGAGTAGAAGGATAAAGGCCGCAGCGACAAGGAACTTCACAAACCGCTAATTCTAGCATTGACACCGGACAAGAGGATGTACCCAGGCGATTAGTACTTGTACCTACCCCACCAACAGTACGATTGAGCGGAGAAAGTTCCTGACGTATGCTGAGTATGCCGATTTAGAGGATTCCCTGGAGTGATCGTCGCGCTACCGAGTCGCATCCCGCAAGACCGCTCGACGCAGGTCTACGAGTTCTTTGACCCGAGAACTCTCCGCCATCTTTGGTTTGTGGCAATTTGTGACGAGGACTCCGTCCAGATGATGGTACCGACTTTCCGCTCCGAGCGCGCTGCCCGGATTTTCGAATACTGTTATTGCAAGCACCCCGCCGGCTTCCTTCTGTCCATCGACGGCCAACTGGAGCTAGGGCGACGGATTGAAAGCCGGTCGGATTCAGATCCGCTGTCGGGAGATACGGCGCTAAAAACCCTGTGTGAAGGACTGGCCTATGAGAACCTTCCGCTTCACTCAAAGGGGACTTACTCTTAGTCTTGTCCCGAATCTCCGGGCCACCGCTTTGAGGATCTGCTCCGCGCCGGGTGTATCGCCATGGATACAAATGGTCTGTGCCTCAATCGGCAACTCGGACCCATCTGACGCCGTCACACAGCGCTTCTCCACGATGCGCCAGGCTTGCTCGGCGGCGCTCTCGGGGTCATTGATGAGCGCATCAGGGAACCGCCTGGATCGCAGGGTCCCGTCAGGCTCATAGCGCCTGTCCGCGAACGCCTCAGCCGCTACAGTGAAGCCAGCGGCCCGGAAAATTGCCAGCATCGGTGAGTCTGCCAGCCCCACCAGGGTG